>CANGBH010000186.1 GCA_947451935.1 Chitinophagaceae bacterium | reverse complement strand
TACTTTATGTTTATGGGCTTCAGCAACAAACTGAAAAACACCAAACATATTGCCATGATCGGAAATGGCCAACGCAGGCATCTTGTCTTCCATAGCCTTTTTATACAATGCTCCAATGCTAGCTGCACCATCGAGCAGTGAGTATTGTGTATGGACATGGAGATGTGAGAAATTGGACATAAAACGGGGAAAGAGGAAAGAACAAATTTCGTGAATATTTCAGAAATAGTTCGAAGTGGTTTTCCACAAGTAGGGGTATAAAAAATAAATTAACAGGTAAGGTGATCATAAAAAAACGAATTTTTATTTTATTTCTGGTGGGGATGAGCTCATGTAGCTTGTTTAAGCCTATTCCCAGAACTCAGTCTGAGGTAAAAGGCTCGCCATTTATTGAAAATGTCGTTTTATCCTTGCACTCAACAAAAGCAAAGGAAAAGCCAATTGAGCGGACAAATGTTACTATTCCATCTGATAAGCCAAGCCAAGATCCTTCAGAATTAACTAAGCAGGAAATTGAATATTCTTCTCCCTCTGCATTTCAATATGCCTTGATGCTCGATGTGGAGGTAGAAAAAATAAAAAACAGTAAGCTATTTGAGTATATCACTCAGTGGTGGGGAACTCCATATAGAATAGGAGGCTCTTCCTTAGAAGGAGTAGATTGTTCCGCTTTTGTCAAGGGATTGTTTTCGGAAACTTATTCTATCCAGTTGCCAAGAACATCAAGAGAGCAGGCAGATTTTAGTCAAGAAATTAGCAAAGAAATTTTACGTGAAGGTGACTTAGTGTTCTTTCACCAACGAAAAGGTATATCTCATGTTGGCATGTATTTATCAAATAATAAATTCGTACACGCATCTACTTCCATGGGAGTTATCATCAGTGATTTAAATGAACCCTATTGGAATAAACGCTTTGTAAAAGCTGGACGAATTATTAATTTTCCATAATTCTCCTTGCTAACGCGTAGAACTTGTTAGTCAATGATTTTTATTTCGGCATAGCAATTTTGATCCATGCTTATTTCAAGGGGTTTGCTTTTTTGACGCAGTTTTTTCCATGAGGTCGTAGGCGATATCCAAACTGCATTTTTGTCTACCAACATTTTCACTGGTGCTTCATAGTTGTCAATACATTCAGTCCACTTGTAGTTGAATCCTTTGTTTGTTTTTTGTACAAGTAAAACAGGAATGTTTTTTGTCCTAAGGTATTGATCAAAAAATTTAGACAAATTGATCCCTGATTTTTCGCTAATAAATTGTTCTATGTCAGCACTGGTAACTGTTTGGTGATAAAATTCTTTATTCATTGCTCTCAAGCATGCATAAAAAGCTTCATCGTTTTTAAACATCTGTTTGATGTAGTGGATGATATTATTCCCTTTGTTATACATGTCACCTGAGCCACCTTTGTTTATTCCATAAGGACCAATAATCGGTTTGTCATTTCCTATTCTTTTTCTCAGCCCTTGTGTATATTCATCACCCGCTTCTTTTCCATAATAATATGTAGTGTATACGGTTTCAGAATAGTCAGTAAACCCTTCGTGCACCCACATGTCGGCGATATCTTTGGTGGTAATATTATTTGCAAACCATTCATGTCCACTTTCGTGAATAATGATATAATCCCATTTCAAACCCCAACCTGTTTGCGAAAGGTCGTGGCCTAAATAACCATTTTTAAATCCATTTCCATAGGCAACGGCACTTTGATGTTCCATGCCTAGATGAGGTGATTCTACTAGCTTGTAACTGTCTTCATAAAAAGGGTAGGGACCAAAAGCCGTTTCAAATGCTTTCAACATCAAGGGTACTTGCTTGAATTGTGACTTTGCTTTTTCTAAGTTGTAGTCCAATACCCAATAGCTGCAATCGAGTGGCCCATTTTCTCCTGGAAATACTTCATTGAATTCAACATATTTTCCAATGTATGGAACGATGTTATAATTATTGATTGGATTTTTCACTTTCCATACAAAGGTCATGGTGTTCGGCTTCAACACTTTTTTCTCTGCTAATCTTCCATTGCCAACGGCTATTAGCGTATCAGGAATGGTGATGCCTAGTGTTGCACCATCATTTGGCTCGTCGCTTTGATGGTCTTTGCATGGATACCATACACTGGCACCTAAACCTTGACAAGCAACGCTCATCCAAGGCCTTCCTACCTGGTCCTTTTTAAAAATCCATCCGCCATCCCAGGGTGGATGAACTGCTTCCATCACTTTTCCTCCATAGGTCAGTACAATATCTTCACTGCTTCCTATGGTAAGTTGATTTGGAATGGAGATATGGTATACATTCCCTTCACGGGTAAAGAGCAAGGATGTGTTTTTGATTATAGCGCTTTTGAGCACAAGCGGTTCTTGCAGATCTATCTGCAGGGTCTTACCAGCATCTAGTACCTTGAATTGAATATCAACCTTTCCTTGTATTGTTTTGCTATTGAAATCAGGTTCAACGTCAATCGTGTAATGAGTAACATCCCACCAGGATCTTTCTTCATTTATCGAACCACGAAGTGAATCTGCTCTGGTTGGCGCTTTTTGTTCTGAATGATCTTGAGCCTTTGCAGAAAAGCAAGTAAAGAATACAAATGCAAGCAGTGTTTTTAAAAAGGTTGATTGATTATACATGTCTGAACTACTGTTTTGGTTTGAGCTTATCCTTAAATACTTTTTCAAATTTCTCCATTTTGGGTCTGATTACATAACTGCAATAAGGTTGATTGCTATTGCTGTTGTAGTAATTTTGGTGATAATTTTCTGCCGGATAAAAGTTTTTAAACGGCTCTATCGTAGTAACTATGGGTTTTGAAAACGCACCACTTTTTGTAAGTTCTGATAAGTAATGTTCTGCCCTCTCTTTTTGTTCTGCGTTGCGATAAAACACTACGCTGCGGTATTGTGGACCAATATCATTTCCTTGTTGGTTGATGGTGGTTGGGTCATGTGTTTGCCAGAAGATTTCTAATAATTCATCTATTGAAACCTGTTTTGGATCATATATCAATT
>CANGBH010000185.1 GCA_947451935.1 Chitinophagaceae bacterium | reverse complement strand
TTTAGGGTCGGTATATGCTAGTCCCCAAGGCACTCCAGCCCTTTCAAGCGATGAGTTGGTGGCAGTTTCCCCGGCCCAGTTACTTACATAAATAGCATTGTTTGCAATAGCAAGTCCATATGGTGCAACCCCAGTTTCTGCTGTCCAAATTGGTTGTTTGCTTTCCCAGTCAATTTTCACCAATTGATTATTGCCATTTAGCACCACGTATAGCATGGGCTTGTCATCTTCAATGGTAAATTCTACTTCGTTTGGAATTGCATTCTTGGCCGCCTGACTATGCAGAAATGGAATAGAGCTTACATTCATAAAGCCATTATTCCATTCAGCGATCATTAAGGCTGATTCGTTGTTGTCATCATTAACTGCACTCCAGACTATCCATGTTTTTGATTTGTACTTGAATGTTTTTATCCCAGAGTACGTGCTGATGTATCTTTTGAAATTCGGAAGATCAGAATAGGTAACACGATTTAAAATTTCTTTCTTTTCAACATCTATAGCAGTTAATCCGAATCGCTCTTCAACAAAGGCAATTCCATCTTCTTGTATTGATGCGACATCTAAGGCATGATTTTCTATGGAAGGGTCCCCAAATCGGATTACAGCACCAGCGGATTTTATAATTCTATTATAGGGGAGTAGCTTTTTAGATTTATCGCGGTCAGTAAAAAAATCTGCAAGTTGATTGATATGGTCTGTATTGATAAAATCTATTTTCAAATTGATCATTTCTTCCCAGGCCTCAGGAAAATCAGGTGTAGCCCATAATCTTGCTGGCTTATGAAATGAATGTACTTTTTGAATGGCAGCAGCTATTTTCTCTTTGTCTGCAGTAATGAGTGGCCAAGGAGTATTGTTAGTAATAAAACTTTCATAGCTGTCAGAAATCAACCCAATTTTACTGAGTTGTTCTTCGGTATATGTTTTATTCATACGTCCATCGAACCATATAAACGGTGGATATGTAATGTAAAGTGATTCATCCGGCCTGTTCCCTGTAATGATGATTTTAATCGATTTGTTATTAATGATGGTGGGGTATTTCTTTAAAACATTTACTAAAGCATCTAATGTTGAAGTGGCATCTGATTTAATGTCAATCAATAATTGGAGTGGTCGATTATTAATTTTAGAATCTTTGAGAGGATTCAGGTATAGGCTTTCAAGTGTTTTTTCAGCGCTAAGATCTGCCTTGTCATGCCCTACTAAAAGTGTTCCTTTTACCAGGTGAATATCGGCTTCTAATGAACCGAACTCTTCGTTATATGCATTGTAAAAAGGGACTTGTTGTTCGTAGTCGTTGTGTGAATGTGCGTTAGTCGTCGAATATGATATTGGTTGGGCAAAAATAATGTTCGTGGTTAAGATTGCAAAAGCAAGAAAGAGTGACTTCATTGTTTTAATTTATAATTCGACTAAGGTACCAATACTACTCAACTTTTATCAGCTTGCAAAGAAAGTAGTGTTAGATAAAATTTATTTATAACTTCTTATTTTATCCTATTTGCATTATTAGGTTTTCATTATTTTCTGTTAAATAATAAATTGGCTTGAATTAAAGTTGATGCAAGTTGAATAAACCCCATGATAATGAAAAGTACATTAAAAGATAGATAAAATGTTATTAAACCACCGATTGCAATGGCAATTCCTGAAATTATATGCGAATGACCTCCTGCAATTCCCCATAAAAATGAATCATCTTTTAATTCAAGTTCATTGGCAAATATAGAGTCCCAGATAGGTGTACTTATCGCTTCTGCAACAGCAAATCCAACTTGTAAAAACAAAAGTTCAGAATTTGTTTTGATTAAAATATAGCAAAAGGTGCAGATTGTGTTAATTATATAGCCAAGTATCATCGCTTTTTCCTTATGCTTAGAATCTCTTAGTAATCTTCCAAAAACAATGTATAATGTACCTGATAAAATTAAGTACAATGCCCAAGCCCAGGTGATGTCAAGAATATCGCCCCCAATTTTCTGCGAGAAAACAGCAAATAATGGACCAAGTAAACCCTCTCCAAAAAACCAAAGTCCGGAGGCAAATAATAATGTGATTTGGATTTTGGAAAGTTTCATTTAATTAAAAAATAAGGTCGGTTTAATGTTAGTTAGATGCACAAACAAAAAATCAGCAATTTGGGACTTTTTTTTAGTGAGGCTTAACTAATCCTATTAAAATAAAGATTTTGTCCAATAATCTCAATATGCCAATATCCACGAACTTTAAGTTGTCTGTTTTCGATCAGATTAATTTTTGCATTCCATTCATGCCCATTTTTCGCGTCATAAATGTTGCCATTTTGCCATTCGCCTTTGTTCTCATTAAAATGAAGTCCTTGCAAAACTTCCATCCCAATTATTTTACGCTGCCTAAGTGCTGGGTCCGAATTTTTAAAATCTCTTCGCACATTCATAGGCTGACTTTTGTCATCTCTATCATTAAACCAGATAATCTTAGCCTTAAATTCATTTCCTACTTTGTATACTTCTACAATTAGATTTTTTTCGTCACTAATCCATTTGCCCAGAATGTCATCTGGTTTTGGTTTTGCAAGAACGGTTTCAGTGGAAAATATACAAAATAGGGTTAATGCAATAATGGAAAGAAATTTCATTTTCGGAATATTAATATTATTGGGATAGTAACAAAAGGGTAAGAATTATTTATTCTACTTTTTATCATTGAAAATTGAAATTTACACTAATTTTTCGAGGCGATCTCATAAGAGAATCATAATGCTTTTGTGATTGAATTTTATTTGGTATTTTGAGCCTCTATTTTTTTTGAATCATTTTTGTCTTGGAGAATACGTAATATGATATTTCGTAAGTTTTTATTTTTTGTTTGTTGTTTTTGGGGGATATCGATAATTTCTCAAGCACAATCTATTGTTCCTCCAAAAGTGATTACAGGACAAATAGTCGATGAATTCAATAAACCTATTTCTTTTCTAACCGTTCGTTTGCTGTCTAGCGATAAAACCGCAATTACTAGCCGACTTGGTTTTTTTACTTTTAAGGATATTG
>CANGBH010000184.1 GCA_947451935.1 Chitinophagaceae bacterium | reverse complement strand
TTGCAACCATTGGAACGAAGGACTTTGTTAAAGGTGCGATGACTACTCCTGAACAATTGATCATGGGTAAAGTTGCCGGTGTACAAATCACTTCGAATAGTGGTGCTCCTGGCGCAGGAAGTACGATTCGTATTCGCGGTGGTGCTTCATTGAACGCGAGCAACGATCCATTGATTGTGCTTGATGGAATGCCATTGGATAACAATGGTATATCTGGACAAGCAAACGCCTTAGCGTTAATCAATCCAAACGATATTGAAAGCTTCAGCATATTGAAAGATGCTTCTGCCACCGCTATTTATGGTTCTAGGGCATCGAATGGTGTTATCATGATCACCACTAAGAAAGGGTCAAAGGGTCTCCCTACCATGTCATTCACTAGTCAAGTTTCTAGCGCAAAAGTAGCTAAGTATGTAGATGTACTTTCTGCGGATGAAGTAAGATCTTTTGTTGGTGCAAATGGAAATTCATCCCTCAAAGGGTTGCTTGGTGCGGGGAATACGAACTGGCAAGATTTAATCTATCAGCGAGCTATTTCTTCTGATAATAACTTTAGCATAAGGGGGTCACTTAAAAATCTTCCATATCGTATTTCTATTGGAGGATTAAATCAAACAGGGGTATTGAAAACTGGATACCTAAGTAGATCTACTGTTGGGTTGAACTTGAATCCTACACTTTTCAAAAATCATTTGAAAATTGATTTCAACGTTAAGACTTCAATGAGTCAATCTAAGTTTGCTAACGAAGGTGCCATTGGTGCTGCGGTAAGTTTTGATCCGACTCAAGAAATTTATTCTGGCGGTGGAGCATATGGAGGTTATTGGCAATGGCTTGATCCAACATCATCAAATGGATTGAAATCATTGGCCCCTAAAAATCCACTCGGCATTTTGATGCAACGCAATGATAAAAGCAATGTAACTAGGCATATTGCGAACTTAGTGGTTGACTATAAATTCCATTTTTTACCAGACCTTAGGGCTGTGGTAAATGTAGGTACTGATGTTGCCGATGGTAAGGGTACCATAGTTGTTCCTCCTGATGCAGCTACAGCAGCAAAGCGTTTCAAGGATATCAATAATGTATTTCATGGCGGTGTAAATAATGAGTACAGCCAAAAAAGACAAAACAGCTACCTCAACGCTTACTTGAATTATGTTAAGGATATTAAAGTATTGAGAACAAGAGTTGATCTTACAGCTGGTTATGAGTACCAAGATTACCTAACCACTAACTATAATTTTTCTGATTTAACCTACGACAAAACAATTGTAAGCACTCCGAATTTTGAGTTCGACAAACCACAATACCGTTTGAGCTCAAAACTTGCTCGATTGAATTTAAATATTCTTGACAAGTTCTTGCTTACAGGTTCTATAAGAGAAGATGGGTCATCTAAGTTTAATGCAGACAATCGCTTCGGTTTATTCCCTTCTGCTGCTGCAGCATGGAAAATTAAAGAAGAGTCTTTCTTAAAAGATTCCAAAGTGATTTCTGATTTGAAACTTAGAATTGGATATGGTGTAACGGGTCAGCAAGATGGTATCGGATATTATGATTATATCTCTTATTATAACCTAAGTACGAATACTGCGCAATACCAATTGGGTAATAATTTCTATCAAATGTTCCGCCCAGGTGGATATTACTTCAACCGTAAATGGGAACAAACCGCAACAAGCAATATTGCATTGGACTTCGGATTGTTTGAAGGGCGAATCGGTGGTACAATTGAATTGTATAAAAAAGAAACTAAAGACTTGTTGAATGAAATTAACCAGTCTGCAGGAACAAACTTCTCCAACAAAATTGTAGCTAACGTAGGTAGCATGGAAAATAAAGGGGTTGAGTTGACCTTAAATTTCCAACCTATTAAAAAACAAAATCTGGTTTGGGATGTTTCTTTCAATGCAACCCTTAACCAAAATAAAATCACGAAACTTACCATTTCTGATGATCCAAATTATGCAGGTGCTCGTTTTGGAGGTATAGGATTGGGTAGCACTATTTTGATCCATTCAGTTGGCTATAATAGAGGTGCTTACTTTGTATATAAGCAAGTGTATGGTGAAGATGGAAAACCTATTGATAACTTGTTCTCCGATTTGAACCGTGATGGTATCATCAACGAACAAGATCTTTATCAATACAAAGGAGCTGATCCACGTATGTTCTTTGGCTTGAGTTCTAACTTGACTGTTGGAAAATGGAATGCTGGTTTTGTTGCCCGCTCAAACATTGGAAACTACTTATATAATGGTGTTTCATCTGGGGGTACTGTTAGAAACATTCTTAATCCAATTGGCTTCATCAGCAATACATCAAGCGAGTTGTTGAGGACAGGCTTGAGCGGAAATGGTTCAAATTATTTCTTCTCAGACTATTATGTTCAAAATGCTTCGTTCTTAAGACTTGATAATATCAGCGTTGGATATAATGTTGGTAAAGTGTTCAAGAATAAAGCTAACCTCCGTTTAAGTGCAAATGCGCAAAATGTATTTGTCCTTACCCAATATAACGGACTTGATCCAGAAATCAATGGAGGTATAGATAATAATATTTATCCAAGGCCTAGGACTTTTGTATTAGGTGTTAACCTTGATTTTTAATTGATAACTGAACAAACAGATGAATATGAAAAAGACATATATAAACACAGTTACAGCGTTCTTGCTTTTTGCTGGATTAATGTCATCCTGCTCAAAGAAATTAGAATTGTTGCCACTCAATGACATTACCTCTGAGCAGGTATATAAAACCGCTGATGGATACAAGCAAGCCTTTTCTAAAGTTTATGGAAGTTTTGCCACCACAGGTAACCAAGGTCCTGCTGGTAATGGTGATATCCAAGGAATGGATGAAGGGTTTTCTGATTTCCTTCGCTTGTTCTGGAAAGCACAAGAGCTAAGTACAGATGAAGCTGTAATTGCTTGGGGCGATCCAGGGCTACCTGATTTTCATAAAATGAACTGGTCTTCTAGCAACCCCTTAATAACAGGTGTATACTACCGTTCATTTTATCAAATCACGTTGTG
>CANGBH010000183.1 GCA_947451935.1 Chitinophagaceae bacterium | reverse complement strand
TCTCTTGGTATGATTGCAATTTCAGAATCCTCCATAGCCTCAGCCGTTTCTTTGTATACCGAATGATCAAGTAATGGCATATATCCAAAGTATTCTCCTTGACCAAAAAGTCCAATCGTAAGATCTTTGCCATCATCATTAGACTTAAAGAGCTTAACCTTACCTTTTTGAACATAGAACAACCTGTTTGGGTGATTCCCTTCACTATAAACAACTTGCTTCTTTTTATACGTATTAACATTTCTATTAGTCGACAATTCCTTTAAAACATCTTGTCTTCCAATATCTTCAATTAAATTTTTTACTCCCTGTTGATTTGATTCATACTTTTTACGAATAATACTTAATTTTTTAAGCCTCTGTTCAATGGCATTGAGCAGTTCAAGTTCAGTAAAGGGCTTAGTAATATAATCATCTGCCCCCATTTCCATGCCCTTCCTAAAATCTTGGCGATCCGTTTTTGCTGTTAAAAAAATAAACGGAATATCTTTTAACGCTCCTTTTTTATTGAGCAAATGCAGCACACCGTATCCATCTAAAACAGGCATCATGATATCACAAATAATAAGATCGGGGATATCCGCCAATGCCTTTTCAATGCCAATCTTTCCGTTTTCTGCGGTAATAACACGGTAGTTGGCTAACTCCAATATTTCTGCAGTATTTTCTCTAATTTCTAAATTGTCTTCAATTAATAAAATGGTGTTCATATGTTAAACTGTATTGTGATAGTTGACCCTTCCTCTAAAACACTTTCCACAGAAATACTTCCATTCATAAGCTCTACGTAGCGTGAAACAATGTGTAGGCCAAGTCCAGTGCCCTGAATGTTGGTTACATTTTTGGCACGGAAAAATCGTTCAAACAAATGTCGCTGATCTTCTTCCGGTATACCGATTCCTTGATCTTTAATAGTCAGTGAAATTGACTTATCAGAAACAATGCTATTGATTTCAATAACGGAATTCTCTGGAGAAAATTTTGAGGCATTTGAGATGAGGTTAATCAATATATTTCTTAACAAGGACAGATCTAGGTTAACCTGAGCTTCGCCCAAATGTTCATAATTTATTTCCTGACCAGGCTTTAAAATATTAGCTATCTCGTTCACAATCAATTTGAGTTGCTCTTTTAGATTAAATGAGCTGAAGTGAACTTGAATCTTACCCTCCTCTATCTTACCAAGCGACAAAAACTCATTTAAGATATCTGTTAAATTACTAACAGCAGAATGAATTCGCTGTATATGTTTATCTCGTTTATCTTGATCTTCAGATTGAGTATACTTACTTATTAGAGATACAGATGAAAGGATTGTACTCAATGGTGTTCTAAATTCATGGGATGCCATTGAAACGAAACGAGATTTAAGATCACTTAATTCTTTTTCCTTACTTAATGCAGTAGTTAGCTCATCTCTCGACTTTTCAAGCTTTGTCAACGTATCCGTTAACTCTTGAGTCCTTAAGTCTACTTTATTTTCAAGTTCCTCATTCCACTTCTCAATTTCTTTTTTGGCATTTTCCATTTCGGCAGTCTGCTTTCTCAATGCTCCTTCAATCTCTAACCTCCTTGTAATATCAATGATAAAAGAAATCACATAAGTTTCATCTTCGATTTGATAATGACCTAAACTAACCTCTACTGGAAATTTTTCACCTGATTTTTTTAATGCAAATAACTCCATGCCTCGACCCATAGGCCTTGTTTGTGGATTTTTTTCATAGTCGCTCCGATGAGTAGTATGGCCCGGCCGATATTCCTTCGGTATCAAATCCTCAACTTTCAATGCACTCATTTGAGCTTCAGTATAGCCGAATAACGTTAGGGCTTGATTATTAGCAAGAATTATTGAACCTAATTTATTCACTAATAAAATAGGTAACGTGGCATACTGGAATAAAGCCTCAAATTTCTTTATCTCCTTAAATAGATTTTCAGAAAACAATCGCTGATTATCTATATTAATAATACGCTGCAAGTAATGAGTATTCCCGTCAAATGTAAATGCAGCTATATCTAATCTGCCCAAATAAACTTCACCAGTTTTCTTTTTAAATAAGACCTCCTCTTTCCAAAGTCCATTTTTTTGTATGGTATCCTTCACTAAGCATTTTATGTCATTCGTTAATTCATGTTTCCTAAAACCCAAAAAATCAAACTCTTTGAGAAAAACATCTTTTTGACTAATCCCAAAAAAATGGACAAATGCATCATTGAAATACAATAACTGTTCCTTACTCTCATCCCAAACACCTATAAACTCGTCGGAGAATGCAGACCAAGCACTTAACATAGATGAATGAAAATTAACCGGCTTGTCTCTCATATTCATAAACATGGCTTAAAATAAGCCCAAAATTCAAATTAAAAAACGATTGAATCCTTGAAGTTAGAAAAATTGTGCCGGAATGTATTTTTTAGATGCCCTTCAATTTAAAAAGATGCGAAGAAATAGAAAAAAAATAGATTGTACTAGCAATAAGAATGGTGCAAAACGGTTTTTATCGGATACGTGAAAACGAAGAAACACGAATGAAATAAAAAAACTAATGACAAACCAACTAACATAATTAAAGAGTGGAATTACATCACTATCCCAAGACCAAAAGCCAAGCTTTACAGCTACGGGCTCCATTATCCAGTCGAAAAATGTAGCTAGACCAGCAGTAATTAACAAGTAAAGCAATAGGATCTTTGGTTTTATAATTGGTGATTGAAGATTTGAATACCCCAAAAACCTCATTATAATAGACGCACTGACAAAAGAGGAATAGACAACCGAAAACCAATTCAGGCTAATCAGCATGGGAACACGTATTAACTTAAATCCTAATATGTCCCCATATGTATATATCCCAAAAATTAATCCAGTATTAACTCCTATAATCTCTGTACTTAAACCAATAAGAAAGGTTATCAAAATACCGATATAAAAACCTTTGTTTAGTTCCTCTTGATTTAATAAAATCAACGTGAACATAAGAAGCAAATTAATAGGCGTTGTCTTAGCAAAAAATGAGGTGTCGAAATAAATCATTCCTATTCCGCC
>CANGBH010000182.1 GCA_947451935.1 Chitinophagaceae bacterium | reverse complement strand
GATACCCTTTATGGAATTGGTTGGTTGCCATTGGGTGGATATGTAAAGATCGCGGGCATGATTGACGAGAGCATGGATAAGGAACAACTTAAACAACCTGCTCAGCCGTGGGAATTTAGAAGCAAACCAGCTTGGCAGCGACTTATTATCATGATTGGCGGGGTTACAGTGAATGTGTTGTTGGCATTCTTTATTTATGCCATGATTTTATTTACATGGGGTGAAACAAAGTTGCCCAATAAGAATCTTACTAATGGTATTTGGGTGGTGGATACTGTAGTAAATGAAGTGGGATTAAAAAACGGGGATAAAATTGTAAGCGTAAATGGGCAGCCTGTAAAATATTTCGAAGACTTAAATGCTGCTATGCTACTTGGTGAAAAAATGACTGTCGATCGCCATGGTGAAATAAAAGAGCTCGAGATACCGGTTAATTTCATTGAAAAAATTGTAGAGAAGGGAAAACGCACTATTCTGCTCATGCCTAGGATTCCTGCTATCGTTGCAGATGTAGATCCAAAATATGATGCGGCTAAGCAAGGCTTAATGGCGCAAGATCAAATAGTTGGTATTGATTCAATAACCATCGGTTTCTTTGATGAAATAAAACCACTTATTCAGAATAGGGCAGGAGACAGTATTTTGTTAAAAGTAAAACGAGGTAGCGAAGTAGCAGAGATAAAAACTCGTATTGGATTAGATACTTCTATTGGTTTTCACGTTGCCATCGCAAGTATGGATGAGATGGGGAAGTCAGGATTATATCAATTTGAAACAACAAATTATAGCTTCTTTGCTTCTTTCCCTGCAGGTGTGAATAAAGCTATTGACAAACTTGGATTTTATGTTTCGCAGTTCAAGAAAATATTAAACCCATCAACAGGTGCATATAAAGGACTTGGCGGTTTTAAATCTATGGGATCAATATTTCCTAAGTATGGCTGGGATTGGGAAGCGTTTTGGAATATCACAGCATTCTTTTCTATCGTACTTGCCTTTATGAACTTATTACCAATACCTGCGCTCGATGGAGGGCATGTATTGTTTACATTGATTGAAATGATTACCGGTAGAAAGCCAAATGAAAAATTCTTAGAATACGCCCAGATTGTTGGTATGGTATTGTTGTTTGGATTGATGATTTATGCCAACGCAAACGATTGGTTAGGATGGGGTAGAAATCGATAACTAAAATTTATTTACTTCGAAAAAGGCATCCCTATGGATGCCTTTTTTTATAAAAAAAGATAGTAGTCTTTTAGTAATTCGGTGAATCTAGAACTATACTCGTTTTTGGCATTTCTGATGGTAATCACTTCTGATGAAGTCTTGATTAAAGTAGCATTAAAGCCAATCATGTATCGAAATGGATCATGCATTGGACTTTGTTTTACTTCAACAATAAAGTGTGGAAATAAATCTACTTCTTGTGCTAACTGTATCGTTTCATCTTTTCTAGATGAAGGAATAAGTACAAAGAAGTATCCCTCCTTAAGCAAAAGTCTTTTTGCTTGGGAAAAGAGTGAAGTAAAGGATAGCCCTTCTTCATGCCTGGCTAAATTGACGCCATGTGAAGGTGAGGTGAGTTGCCTTTCGAAAAATGGAGGATTTGAAATGATGAGTTCAAAGCTTTTGTCAGATTCATATTCTCTGATATCTTGATTTACAGCATTACATCTATTGTTCCATGGGCTTAGGCGTATGTTCTCATTCAGCTGTTCATAGCAGGATCTATCAATCTCAACGGCTTCAACTGTTGCATCATTTTTTTGGGCTACCATGAGGGATAATAATCCGGTTCCTGCTCCAATATCCAATACCTGTGTTGCGTTGATCTGTAATGAAGCAACCCATGCGCCAAACAATGAAGCATCCGTAGTTACTTTCATGCTGCACCTTTCTTGATTGATGATGAATTCCTTGAATTGAAAGTACGTATTGCTCATGGTTGTGAAATGGTTTACCAAGAGGCTCTTGCCGATGCTGCAGCAGATAGTGGAGAGGTAATGCCTTTTAAGAATTTATGATAACCCGTCAACGCAATCATTGCTGCGTTGTCTGTGCAATATATAGGAGATGGAATATGTATATTCCAATGATACTTTTCACCCATTTCCATTAATCCATTTCTTAATCCTTTGTTTGCTGAAACACCACCTGCTAAACAAATTGTTTTGATGTTTGTCGCGGCACTTGCTTTTTTTAATTTATGCAACAGAATGTTCACAATACATTGTTGAATCGATGCACAAATATCATTTCTATTTTTTTCTATAAAATCGATGTCTTCTTTAATTTGTTTTTGCAAGAAATAAAGAATTGATGTCTTTACACCACTGAAACTAAAATTTAGTCCTTCTATTTGAGGCTCTGGAAAATGATATCGTTTACTATTTCCTAGTTGAGCATATTGATCAATCAATGGACCTCCTGGATAGGGTAGACCAAGCATTTTAGCGGCTTTGTCAAATGCTTCTCCTGCAGCATCGTCAATCGTTTCGCCTAGTACTTCCATCGTTAGTGGATCTTTGCACAAAACAATTTGAGTATGTCCACCGCTTACGGTTAGACAAAGAAAAGGGAATGTAGGTTGAGGAGATTCAATTAAGTTGGAAATCACATGTGCTTGCATATGGTGCACACCAATCACTGGAATGTTTAATGACATGGCAAGTGATTTCGCAAAACTTGAACCCACTAAAAGTGCTCCAATCAATCCAGGTGATTGGGTGAATGCAATGGCATCCAATTCGGATAATGTAATGTTGGCCTCTTTAATCGCTTTATCCACTACGGGCACAATATTTTGCATATGTGCTCTGCTAGCCAGTTCTGGCACAACTCCTCCATATTCAGTATGAATGCTCTGTGTAGCAATGATGTTAGACACAATTTCTCCGTCGATGCATACGGATGCTGATGTTTCATCACACGAGGATTCAATGCCCAGAATAATCACCTTTTTGTTGACATTCATTTCGCAAAGTTAAGGGTAGACGTCTAATACTTGATTTGAAAGAATCAATCTTTACTAGATTGAAATCAAGCCTAGAATTATTCTGAAAATTATTTTGAACGGATGGCT
>CANGBH010000181.1 GCA_947451935.1 Chitinophagaceae bacterium | reverse complement strand
TCCACATGATGCCGTAATTAAAATCAACGGGCTCATCGGATTGAAGATGCAAGATGTCAATTCAATCCAATTGAATGATACTGATGTGATTTTAAATACCGGTTCTCCCCATTTTATTCGCTTTGTAGATAACATCAAAACTGTTGATGTCTACACAGAAGGAAGAGCCATCCGCAATAGTGATACATATAAAGAGCATGGCATTAATGTCAACTTTGTTGAAAAGCAAGAGCACTCGATTAAACTCAGGACATACGAGCGCGGTGTAGAAGACGAAACCTTGAGTTGCGGAACAGGCGCAACCGCAGCAGCGATTGCATACGCTACAAAACTTGGTGTAAACAAAGTACCTATTGAAGTACAAGGTGGTTTACTTGAAGTGGAATTCAATCGCTTAAGTGAAAATGAATGCAATGAAATTTGGTTGACTGGTCCAGCAAAATATGTATTCAGCGGGACAATAGATTCTACCATCCTCACCTAAACCGCAATATTTTCTAGTTGAAAACCATCAACATATAAAGTAAAATAAATACCAACTGCTTATGTTCACGATCAGAGTATATGGCCTTCTCATAACAGATGAAAACAAAGTATTAGTAAGCGACGAATTCATCAGAGGAAATTATTATACTAAATTTCCAGGAGGAGGATTAGAATTTGGAGAAGGGACACGTGATTGTTTAGTGCGGGAATTTATGGAAGAAATGAACCTCCAAGTGAAAATCGGTGAACACCTGTATACAACTGATTTCTTTCAAATGTCTGCATTCGATCCATCCCATCAGATTGTTTCTATTTACTATCGAGTATATCCATTGGAAGAAATAAACGTTCCGTTACGGGATAAGCAATTCGACTTCGATGAAAATCAAATGGCAGTATACCATAAAACCGGGGAAACAGAAACATTCAGGATGATTCACCTCTCCAACTTTGGAGAACATGCCGTCACACTTCCCATTGATAAAGTAGTGGCAGACATTATAAAAAAATCATACAGTTAGGCATAAGCAAACTTGCTTTATCCTTTTTTAGCAAGCTGATCTCGAATTTCCGAAAGCAATTCATCAGTTTTAGATAATGGTGCAGGAACATCCTCATCCTTTTTCTTCAACGAATTAATAGCCTTAATGATGAGAAACATAACAAATGCTACAATTAGAAAATCTATGACAGCAGTTAGAAAAATCCCCCATTCAAGGTCAACTTCCTTTCCCGCTGCAGTAACTAGCTTCCCAGTTGGATCATTTACTTGCTCAACAGCATGACGCAACACAATTTTTTTATCGCTGAAATTTTGACCACCCGTCAAGACGCCAATCAATGGAGCAATCATTTTTTCAGTAAAGGTTGAAACAACCTTACCAAAAGCTCCTCCCATAACAAAGGCTACGGCAATATCTACCAGATTACCCTTCAAGGCAAACTTCTTAAACTCGCTGATTAGTCCCATATAATTGATTAGTTAGAATTGAAGAGAATATGATGATTAGCATGTACAAAACCAACATATAACAGATTGAATTTAAGCAAAATCTATAAAAAATGCTTTCTGAGAAATCAATATCTTTGTTTTATTCTACTTTGTAATAATAAAAGCACTTACGATGAAGGCATTTAGTTTCAAAAGCATATATCCGCATCTACTATCCATTGGCGTATTTTTCATCATTGCCATCATATTCTCTTTACCTGCTTTCCAAGGGATGGTGCTAGAACAACATGATATGCTTGCGGTAGAGGGAATGGTCAAAAATTCAAAAGACCATGAACTCCTTTACGGAAATCTTCCCCTCTGGAATACCAATGCATTCAGCGGGATGCCCAACTTTCAAATTCTATTTTCATGGGATAGTCCGGTGATAAATATTCGAAAAATATTAGCGCTTGGACTTCCAAAGCCGGCTGACTTTTTCTTCCTAGCCTGTATTTCATTCTATATTTTGGGGCTCAGTTTCAACATGAAGCCATTGGTTTCCATGTTCTCAGCGCTTGGCTATGCTTTCGCAGCATATAACCCTGGTATCATTAGTGCAGGACATGAAACGAAGATGATGGCATTAGCTTATGCACCAGGTGTATTAGCTGGATTCCAAATAATATTCAGTAAAAAATATTGGATTGGATTGGCAGTCGCATCCATTTTTATGACAGTGGAAATGACGGCTAACCATCCACAGATAACTTACTATCTAGTATTGATTTGTTTGCTCATGGGATTAACACACCTAGTACAGTGGGTCAAAAAATCAGAATGGGCACATGCGGGAAAATCAATTGCTCTAATTCTAATATCGGTAATCATTGGAGTTGGAAACGCAGCCCCTACCCTGATGAATACCGTTGATTATTCAAAATACACCATGCGTGGTGGTAAAGACATTGAATCAAAGGATGGTAAAGTTGTTAATGTGAAAACGACCGGCTTGGATTATGATTACGCCTCCATGTGGAGCATAAGAAAATCGGAAGGCCTCACTTTATTTATGCCAGGAGCATTTGGTGGTACTAGCAATGAGCCCATGCCGTCAACATCAACATTCATTAGCCACCTTACAGAACACAATATCCCTGATAACTACGCAGAACAATTGGCTGGCCAGCTACCTGGCTATTGGGGTGGCTTAGAAAGCACAACCAGCTCAAATTACTTAGGCGCTATTGCATGCCTTTTGGCCATACTAGGAATGTTTTTTCTAAAGACGAACGACCGGTGGTGGATACTTGGGGCAGTAATTGTGGGAATAATCTTAGCCAGTGGCAAATACTTATCCGGTATAAATGAATTACTCTTTAACCATTTTCCGTACTACAATAAATTCAGAGCACCAAGCATGGCGTTAATCATGCCACAGCTAGTTATACCTCTTATAGCAGGTTTATTTGTCAATGCCTTAGTTGAAAATAAAATTGATCAAGACAAAAAATCGTTTCTAAAAAAATTACTTTATGGGCTAGGCGGGACAATCGTTTTTGTTGGCTTGATTTATTTATTCAACGATTATAGCACCAATGGAATTGACAATCAAATCAAAGAGGCCTTCAAAGGACAACAAGTTGGTACAGAGTCTTATGCAACCATTAT
>CANGBH010000180.1 GCA_947451935.1 Chitinophagaceae bacterium | reverse complement strand
TTGCTACTGAGAAATTACGAAATGCTGCAGGTAATTTTTATATAAATGATAAACCAACTGGAGCGGTGGTAGGACAACAACCGTTTGGTGGTGCAAGAGCCTCTGGGACAAATGACAAGGCAGGATCTATAATCAATCTTTATAGATGGCTAAGTGCAAGAACAATAAAAGAAACCTTTACCCCGCCCACAGATTATCGATATCCCTTTATGCTACCAGAATGATAGGTCATTAGAAAAAATGATACATTTGTAAACTAAGAGAAACTATGACAGGAATTAACACCATAATGGAGGAAGATCAACTCAAGCTAACCCTAAAAAGATTAGCGCATGAGATTATTGAAAACCATTATCCATTTTCAAACACCTGTATTATTGGTATTCAACCAAGGGGTATTGCTATCAGTGATTTTATAACACAGTATATACAAGAAGTACATCCTGAAATTAAATTGCAGTACGGTAAATTAGATATAACCTTTTATCGAGATGATTTTAGAACTCAAATACATGTTCCTAATATTACAGATCTTCCATTTTCAATCGAAAATAAAAAGGTGATCCTAATAGATGATGTCCTCTATACAGGTAGAACAATTCGTGCAGCCATGGATGCCTTACTCGATCACGGTCGTGCAAAAAAAGTAGAGCTTTGTATTTTAGTGGATAGAAAATTCAGCCGTGAATTACCTATCCAACCGGATTATTTTGGTAAGTCTATCGATTCAATTGTGACCCAGAAGGTGAAAGTAATATGGGATAATGAGAAAAAAGTTGTTTTGTATGACAGTATTTAATGAGCATTCATATAAAATTTATTCGTATTTTATAGATCAATCATTTAACTTTACATCTTAATGCACCTCAGTTCAAAACATCTGCTAGGCATTAGAGAACTCCTTAAGGGAGATATTCAACTCATTTTAGATACTGCCACTCAATTTAAGGATGTATTACAGAGACCAATTAAGAAGGTCCCATCTCTTCGTGATATTACCATTGTTAATTTATTTTACGAGAATTCAACCAGAACTAGAATATCTTTTGAGCTGGCTGAAAAAAGATTAAGTGCAGATACCATCAATTTTGCTGCAAGTAGTTCATCCGTATCCAAAGGGGAGACTCTCCTTGATACAGTTAATAATATTCTATCAATGAAAGTGGACATGGTCGTTATGCGCCACAGCGCAACGGGAGCACCACACTTTTTGGCTAAACATATTCCTGCTGCCATCGTAAATGCGGGGGATGGGATTAATGAACATCCTACACAAGCATTATTAGATGCGTTATCCATTACAGAAAAACTGGGAACACTAGAAGGAAAGAAGGTGGCCATAATCGGAGATATTATGCATTCTAGAGTTGCCATGAGTAACATCTATTTATTGAAAAAAATGGGAGCTGAAGTAACACTTGCAGGTCCACCCACTCTTATTCCAAAATACATTCGAGAATCATTTGATGTAAATGTTACCTATAATGTGGAGGAAGCTCTTCAGTGGTGCGATGTAGCCAATGTATTACGCATTCAACTCGAGCGTCAAAATCAAGTATTATTTTCTTCTCTTCGAGAATATAATCAAGCATATGGCATCACGCGAAAACTGTTAGATCGCATTCAAAAAGATATCTTAATCATGCACCCTGGACCTATAAACAGGGGAGTTGAACTGGATAGTGATGTAGCAGACTCTGGACAATCGCTCATTCTTAATCAAGTTGAGAATGGCGTTGCAGTTCGAATGGCTGTCTTATATCTTTTGTCCGGTAGAAAAGAGCTAAGCGTATAAAATAAATTCATGCAACAAATCTGTCTATTCCCTGGAACATTTGATCCAATTACGCTAGGCCATGTTGATGTTATCAAACGTGCATTGCCATTATTTGATAAAATTGTTGTTGCAATCGGATCTAATTCTGGTAAAGCGCCCATGTATACAACATCACAACGACAAGAATGGATTGAGGAGATTTTTAAAAATCAAAAAAAAATAACGGCAGCTGTATATGATGGACTTACCGTAGATTTTTGTAAAAAAATCGGAGCTAATTATATTCTACGAGGTATTCGATATGTTAGTGACTTTGAGTATGAAAAGACTATAGCCGACGCAAACAGAACGTTGGACCCAACCATTGAAACTTTTTTTCTCACCTGTGAACCTAAATATACTTCTGTAGCATCAACTATTGTTCGAGACATCATTCGAAATAATGGTGATGCATCCCTCTTTCTACCTGAAGTAGTTGCAAAATCAATTTTAGCAGGGAAGTAGAATACGTTAACTACTTCAATGCACACACTGCTTTTCCCTAAAAACTTTTATATTTTAGAGTTGAATATTATCCAAGAAATAGGATTTTATCATTTCCTCGACAGATGCATACATAGTAGGAAGTAACTGAATAGCTTCCTCTTCAGTTACCCATTTGATTTCTGTAATGTCTTCCTCGGATTGGGGTGTAAGTTTTTCATCGCCACTAAATGTCATTTTAAACCAGTGAGAAGGCTTTAAGATGAGCTGATCTCCGATATAATACGTGTGATAAGTTATCTGTAGTTTGTTCTCAATGGTTAAAGAATATAAACCTGTTTCTTCTGTAACTTCCCTTAGTGCACATTCTTCAATAGATTCTCCTTCATCTAGTTTCCCCTTAGGCATATCCCACATTCCTTTTCTAAAAATCAACAGTAGCTTATTTTCTTGGTTAAAAATCATGCCTCCAGCCGCTTCAATGATTATTTTATCAGCTATATATTTCTTAAATAGCTGTTCAATATTTTCTCCATGAATGATGTTCACCGTATCAGAGGGATAGGTTGAAGATTGGCCAATTGTAGCTAGGTGGGGGGTATTAATAGGATCACTCAGTTCTTCTGCATCTAGGGTAGGTAAATTGGTTAAAATAGTCTTTCCCTGTGGCTCGTGAATAATAATGTACATAACTTAATTTTTGAAAGTTCCCAACTTGTTCCAAATTTGTAGCATGACAAATGAAACAACCGTTGCAGAGAAACTGTTACAAGTTAATGCAGTCAAGTTAAATCCCAAAGAACCTTTCACCTGGGCATCGGGTTGGAAGAGTCCAATTTATTGCGATAATCGAAAAGTATTAGGATACCC
>CANGBH010000179.1 GCA_947451935.1 Chitinophagaceae bacterium | reverse complement strand
ATCATGGCAACCGATAACGACATCAATAGTCATGTAGATATTTTTGATGCGGTTGTTGAAAAATGCGGAAGAATGATTTTGAATGGCGTGCCTACCGGAGTGGAAGTTTGCTTGAGCATGCACCATGGTGGTCCATTCCCTTCTACTACAGATAGTCGATTTACCTCAGTGGGTGCTGATGCAATAAAGCGATTTGCACGACCGATGTCTTTTCAAAATTTTGCAGATCATTTTCTTCCACTTGAATTACAAAATTCGAATCCATTGGGCATCAACAGAACTATTAATGATGAACTTTCTAAACAAGCCGTTTCTTAATTTTTAATCATAACGAGATGAAACAATATGTAATTATCGCACGCGACGGAACTGATACAGAAGCTCTCCCACGCAGAATGGCTGCACGTCCTGCTCACCTTGCAGGAGTAAGTGGACTTAAGGCCAACGGACATTATGTTTCAGCTGGCGCCATGCTAGATGACGATGGCAAGATGAAGGGAAGCGTTATGATTCTTCAATTTGAAACCGATGCAGATTTTCAACAGTGGTATGCCAACGAACCCTACGTGCAAGAAGGTGTTTGGAAAGAGATTGAAGTCCATCCGTTTAGGGTAGCTCAGGTTGACTAGAGGAAGGTTAGTTGTTAAATTATTTTTTTATTGACCAAGAGGCAAAAAAAATTACACATTCTTTTGCTATTGATTGTATTTTGCATGTAATACAATCTGATTATGAAAAGTAGGTTCTTGCGTTCGCTTTTTATTGTGATTCTTCTTAGTGCTGGCCACTCCAGTTTTTCTCAACATATTGATTCGATGATGGCAATCTATGCCGATCAATTTCCAACAGAGAAGATTCATATTCATTTTGATAAATCTATTTACAATAAGGAAGAAACTATTTGGTATAAAGCCTATATCCTTTCAGATGCAGGGTTAAGCAATTTGAGTAAAAACTTTTATGTAGAGTGGTACGATACCACGGGCAAGATGATCAAGCAAACGGTTGCTCCATTGTTTCAATCTACAGCAAAAGGGAATTTCGATTTGCCGGCTGATTATACCGGTAATTTCATTCATGTAAAAGCCTATACACGCTGGATGTTGAATGATGATTCGGTATTCACCTATGAAAGGGATCTTATCATAAACAATAGCACGACGCCTGAAGTATATAAACCAGTTGTCTATAAAACACAAGTGTCTTTATTTCCAGAGGGTGGTTTTTTGATCAACGGAATCAATACACGTGTTGCCTTCAAAGCTGTCAATCAGTTTGGTGCACCTGTTTCCATCAAAGGAGTGCTTGTCAATGATAAGAATAAAGTACTTGATTCCTTAAAAGTGAAACACGATGGTATGGGAAGTTTCTTTCTATTGCCAAAGCTTGGGGAGACCTATCAAATAAAATGGACTGACGAAAAAGGGAAAACTGGCGTTACTCCATTTGAAACTCCTAAAACTGCAGGCGCTTCCATCTCGATTAAAACAACCAATGATAAAGCACTGATTAAAGTTGAACGGACTGCCAATGCGCCTGAAAATTTTAAAAATATGAATTTGCTCGTGCACATGAATCGGGCGCTTTTTTATAAAATCAGTTTGAATGCATCGGATAAATTGTTGCTGAATGCAGAAATTCCTATCGACGAAATGCAAACTGGGATTCTACAATTTTCATTATTCACAGCAGATTGGATTCCTGTTTCAGAGCGAATTGTTTTTATAAATAACCGATTCCATGAATTTAGTGCGAAAGTCATTCCTCAGTTAACAACAGTTACCAAACGTGGAAAGAATGTATTTGATATCATGGTAACCGATACAGCATTTACTAATATGTCTGTTGCGGTAACGGATGCATCCATCGAAACATCATCGGCCTATACTATTTATTCAGATATGATGTTGAGTGGCGATTTAAAAGGTAAAATAAATAACCCCGGATATTATTTATCCAGTGATGCAGATAGTGTAACGGCCAGTCTTGATTTAGTAATGCTTACGAATGGATGGAGACGATATGATTGGGAAAAAATAAAAGCTGGGGTAGTACCACCATTAAAATATCCTGTTGAAACTGACTTAATGAAAATTACAGGGAAAGTGTATGGGTTGAAATCAATCAGCACTTCATCTGATGTTTTATTGAACTTAATCATTTCAAAAAAAGACAGCAGTAAGAATTTTGTTTTTGCACAAGTTGATAAGAATGGTGATTTCGAGTATAAGGGTCTCTTCTTCTATGATACAGCTAGGGTGTATTATAGTTTTAATAAAAACCCAGCCTTAAATAATTTGGCACAAATTAAATTTGAAAATGGTCTATTGCGTCCGCTGTTTAAACCCGTTGTGTTTTCTGACATAAAAAAGCCATCGCTTCTAATGGATAGTATTTCACGGGTTAAGATGAATTATTTTTTAAGTCAACAAGAAGAGTGGAAACGAAAATCATCTTACAAAACACTTCAAGAAGTTATTATTAAATCAAAGGCTAAGTCGAATGATCAAATCCTAGATGAAAAATACACAACAGGCTTATTTGCTGGTGGTGACGCCTTTTCATTTAATTTAATTGATGATCCGTTTTCAAAAACAGCCAACGATATCTTTACTTATTTACAAGGTAAAGTAGCAGGGTTATCAATTACGGGAAGTGGTGCAAATATTACCCTTAGTTGGCGCGGAGCAACCCCAGATGTTTTTCTAAATGAGATGACTTCAAGTATCGACGCAGTGCAGTCTATATCGGTCAGGGATGTTGCTATGGTAAAAGTATTTAGGCCTCCATTTTTTGGTGCAATAGGGGGAGGTACTGGTGGTGCTATTGCTATCTATACTCGTCGTGGTGGTGATGTAAATCAAAATTCAGCAAGCAGCCAAGGGATGATGAATACCATCATTACCGGGTATGCTAAGTTTAAAGAATTTTATAATCCTCAATATGATAATCCGAATGAGATAGCGGATACAGATATCCGGACAACCTTATATTGGAATCCATATGTTATTACCAATAAAAAGAGTCCACGCTTTCGGGTTCAATTTTTCAACAACGATATCAGCAAAAAATTCCAAGTGGTATTGGAAGGAATTAATGGTGATGGTAAGTTGACTAGGGTTGTTAAAATCCTTGAATAGT
>CANGBH010000178.1 GCA_947451935.1 Chitinophagaceae bacterium | reverse complement strand
TATTCCTCCATCTAAGGTAGAAAACAACATAGTGTTTCCCGCTTTATTTACTTGTTCCCGATAATAATACTTCTTAACTAAATCAGGTTTATAATTGATACTAAACTGTGGCCGCATCACGTGCCGTATGGCCTGAACTTTTGACTCCGTGTTCTTTGATTGGAACTTTCCAAAAATAGCAGTACTAAAAGATAATCCAAACGACATTTCTCTGGCTGAATAAAACCCTTTTTGGATGCTCGTATCCACTTTTTCAGTTACTGGATTCCAGGTTCTAAAAAACTGTTGAGCAAATTCCCGCTCCTTGAAAGACATACTTGGCGCAATTTGAAATGGCCCAAGTGATGGCAAGGACAAGGTAATGGGAATATCATGACTAGCACCCCATTGAAATGTATCGAGCACTTGGTTAAATTGAAAAGCAGAATCATAAAATGAAATCTCTCCTTTATAATTACCACTATATCCAATACCTAGTTTCTCATACCACTTAGATGCCCCAACAGACTCTTTGGGTTGAAAGGGATAAATGGTATTCATGATAAAAGCTATATCAGGCAAGTTTAAATTAACTAAGCCTGTACCCGTGTTTTGATTGTGATTTAAGTTGATCGACATATTGAATGGCGTTCCAACGAAGTTCTTTTGATACGAAATGGAAGAGCTCAACTGATTGGTAAAGTTGACTGGCTGTAAATAATTTCCTCCCCCCGACTGTCCTTGAAACCCTGGCGCAGCAAGGGTTCCATTGGGCACCAAAGAAAGGTATTTACTGCTCCCCGCATTTACATTTGCACTGAATGAAACACCAGGCCTTGCTTTACTATCCATAGTATGAGACCAAGTAATAAAAAAGCTTTTATTTACTCTATAATCTGGATCACCCTTGAAGGCAAATTTGGTGTCCTGTAAACTTAAATTAAAATTACCATTATATCGATATCGCTTTCGATAACTAGGCTGAAAATTACCGCGCCATGTTCCATAAGAATAAATATCAAACCATACTTTAGCATCTAATAGTTCACTTACTACTTTATAATAGCCAAGTCCTTCTAAACCAATACCAAAGTCCTGATTTACGGTAAACTGTGGAGGTAAAATACCAGACTGCCTACCTTTCTTCATTGGGAAAATACCAAAAGGAAGATAGATGGGTAAGGGAACTCCTTCAAACTCAGGATGAACTGGACCAGTTACCACTAACTTTTTATTGATGAATTTAGCCTTGCTAAACCGAAATGCAAAGTGTGGGGTATCCAAATTACAGGTGGTAAACCTCCCCTTGGAAGCAAAAAAGGTTTCAGAATTGATCTTTTTCACTTTTTCTGCATAATTAAACAACTCATCCTGCTGAAAAAATGAACTATAGGTAAGTCCCTTCTGACTTTTGAGGTTGAATAAAATACTATCACTCACCGTAACGGATTCACTTTGTTTCATCCTAGCCATACCCGTTACTACTCCAGCAGTATCTTTCCCCATTTTAGCCGTAACAAATTGAGTGGCTTGGTCGAATACAATTTTAGGTGCGCTCAACTGAACATCACCATATTTGAGTTCAGATTTCCCATAGAGTAAGATCTTACGTGCATCCACATCCAATACCATAGAATCCTCTGCCGTATGGGTTATGGGGTCGGTTAGGGAGTCTTTGGACAATCGAACATTTATTGTATCGACATGTAAGCTATCTATAGGAAGCGAATCCTGTTTAACGGAGGATATAGAGGATGTATCCGGAATACTTGGAAGTTTTGAGGTATCAGCAGTCGACGTAGGAATGGTGTCGATTTGACTAACTATGGGCTTAAGGGAATTTTTCCCTGGTTTGGCTAATACAGGGTATGTTAAAAAGCAATATACCCCTGAAGACAAAATCAAGAAAAAAAGATATTTTAAACTAAATTTGCTTTGGGTCTGTAGCATATAAGTTGGCAGGCAAAAATAATCAATTTAAGTTGTAAGAAATCGTGAAGATTGAACATCAAGGGATTCATTTTAAACGAATAAATCGAATAATGAGAGCTGTACATTCCTTAATAATCACTGTTTTAGCATCCTTTTTGCTCACATCTCCTATTTTTAGCCAAACCGCAAAGAAAGGTCCTAGAATAAAAACCATTATTATCGATGCCGGACATGGTGGAAAAGATGTTGGCGCTAGAGGCGATTATTCTACAGAGGCACAGATTACCCTTGAAGTAGCCCAAAGGCTTGATACCCTACTCAGACAAGAATTGCCAACCACTAGAATTGTGATGACGAGGAATACAGACATCTATCATTCTCCTGTTGAAAAAGCCAATATTGCCAACCGCGAAAATGGAGATTTGTTTATCTGCATTCACGTTAACGCTGCACCTGACAGAAAAGTCATTGTGGGCCATAAAAAAGTGGCCTACTATGTAGGGAAGGGTAAAAAAAGGAAAAAGTTATATAAGAATCAACCTATTTACGTTAAAGGTGAAAATCCAATGCATGGATCATCAACCTATGTCTTCGCCGCAGACAGAGGTGATGAAAAAGCGGAAGGGCTTGCAAATGATAATCGATTTGAATCAGAAGGTGAAGTGGTAGATGTACCCGATCCTGAAAGTCCAGAAGCCATCATCAAAGCAAGATTATGGACACAGAAATTCTTTAAGAATTCTGTTCGACTTGGAACCATGATAGAAAATGAATTTGTAAATACCGGCAGAACAAGCTTAGGTGTTTTACAGCGAAACTGGAAAGGGATATGGGTTTTGCAAGCAACTAATATGCCCGCTGTGTTAATTGAAACAGGATACATCACGAATAAAGACGAAGAAGCATACCTCACTAGTGAGAATGGACAAAAAGAAATGACAAGGGCTATAGCTAACGCCATTATAACGTATAAACAGCAAGTTGATGGGCCAATTCAATAACTAAAATGAATTCAATTCAACAAATCAAAACCCGTACACTCGAAAGAATTTCACGAAACACAACGTGGAGTAGTGAAAAATAAATTTATATGATGAAAATCTCAAACGAAACGAAAGTTGGTTCACTTGCAGCAATTTCAATCACGTTGCTGATTTTAGGATTCAATTTCCTAAAAGGGAAAAACGTGTTTCAGAAGAAAGCAACTATGTACATCACATTTAATAAAACG
>CANGBH010000177.1 GCA_947451935.1 Chitinophagaceae bacterium | reverse complement strand
TGATAATACACCTGCCTCAAAATTAGTTATGGCCGCTGCCTTTTTTAAGTAAGCAAATGCATGGATAATTTCTTTTGGCATCTTATTGATGTCTTGCGCAATTTTAAAATTATCAATGCTTCGTTGCGTTTGAGCACCATAATATGCATTAGCAGGTACTTTCACTTCGCCCATTGTGTCTTTTTCAATCCTGTATTCCATGAATTTGTTTTGAGTGTACAAAGTTAATGATTCTCTCTTTTTATTGAGTTGACTATCATTTGAAATTCGGTTTTCTTTTTTCAAGGAATGCTGATACGCCTTCAGTCTTCTCATCACTTGAAAAACACTGACCAAACGAACTCGCTTCAGTTTGATAACCAATTTCTTGATCACCATCACTTGCGTTTGTTGATTTTATCAGTTGTTCTAATGCAATTTTAGGTTTGCTTAGTATTGTTCTCATTTTAACTTCTGCTGTTCGTAACATTTCTTCAGGTTTGCAAATCATATTTATAAGCCCAACTCTATATGCCTCTTCTGCATTAATTAATTCACCTGTCATCATCATTTCCATTGCCCTTCCTTTTCCGATCAGTCTTGGTAGTCGCTGGGTGCCACCATATCCAGGAATGATGCCAAGATTGATTTCTGGTTGACCAAATTTTGCCTGTTCAGATGCTATCCTAAAATGACAGGATAATGCAAGTTCACATCCTCCACCTAATGCATAACCATTTACAGCGGCAATAATTGGTTTTTTACTGCCTTCTATTTTTGAAAATATGGATTGACCTTTTTTAGATAACTCTATGCCAAGTTCATTTGGGACCTCTAGAAACTCGCCAATATCGGCTCCTGCAACAAAGGCTTTCTCACCTGCCCCTGTTATAATTGCACCCCTTATCTCTGAATGATTATTTACTAAGTCAATTGCTTTTTCAATTTCACTTAAAACTTCATTGTTGAGGGCATTCAATTTTTCAGGTCTATTGACGGTTATAATCATCAATCCATCAGTTAGATTATGTAAAACAACATTACTTTGTATCATACAGTTAAAATGATCTATTTAGGCTGACCCATTGTTTTATATATTCAACTATTTCCGTTGAGGGTGTGCCTGGAGGGAATAATGTTCCTACGCCTAATTCTTCAAGCACTACTCGATCAGATGCTGGAATAATTCCACCACCTGTTAGCAATACATCATTCATTTTTTTTTCTTGCATAAGCTTGATAATCTTCGGGAATACAGTCATGTGAGCACCAGAGAGTATGCTAACGCCGATAGCATCAACATCTTCTTGTAGTGCGGTGTCTACAACCATTTGAGGTGTTTGTCTTAGTCCTGTATAAATAACCTCCATACCTGCATCTCTTAAAGAAGTAGCTATAACCTTTGCTCCACGATCATGCCCGTCTAGTCCAACTTTTGCAACTAAAATTCGAATAGGTCTTTTATGTGGTTGATTTGGCATGATAAATTGTTCAGTTTAGTAGCGTTAAGCTATGTTCAATTCTTCTGATAGTAGAATCTTTGCCAATCAAACTTGCAATCTCGAATACAGGAGGGCCAAACTTGCCTCCTACCAACATGATACGAAGAGGTAGTTGAAGTTCTCCTGGTTTTAATTGCGTTGATGCAATAGCTTGTTTGAATGAGTCTTCTAATTTTATTGAAGTCCATTCTGAAGTTGATTTTAATTCTTCAATCCATCCCTTTAAAAAGATTGATTTAGACTCATCCCATTTCGCTTTAATTGCACTCAGATCAATTTCTTGAGGATCTTGAAAAAAGTAGGCAAGCTGTGTATAAAAGTCATTAAGCAGTTGGCATCTGTCTTTTACTAATGGAATAAGCGCTACTATTTTTTCTTCGGATGAGTAAATGTTATTAGTCTCCAATATTTTTTTCACCAAAGGCAATAAATCGTTTGCACTGCTTTTTTTTATCCATTCACCGTTGAACCATTTCGCCTTTTCGAAGTCAAATTTTGCACCTCCTTTGTGGATACGATCGATGCTGAACTTTTCTGCGAGTTCTGTTAACTCAAATATTTCTTGGCTAGTTCCATCATTCCATCCAAGCAATGCTAATAAGTTGATAAAGGCCTGGGGTAGAAATCCCATCTCTTTGAATCCTTTGGTGATTTCACCGGACTTAGGATCTGTCCAATCCATTGCATATACAGGAAATCCTAATCGATCTCCATCACGTTTACTCAATTTCCCTTTACCATCTGGTTTTAAGATTAGAGGGAAATGAGCCCATTGTGGCATTTGGTTTTTCCATCCAAGGTATTCCCAAAGTAAGATGTGAACAGGAGCGGAAGGAAGCCATTCTTCTCCACGAAAGGCATGACTGATTTGCATTTCGTAATCATCTACTACAACAGCCAAGTGATAGGTGGGCATGCCATCTGCTTTGAGTAGCACTTTGTCATCTACTTCATCAGAATTAAATATCACTTCTCCGCGAATCATATCATTCAATACAATGTTTTCTGCAGAAGGTATTTTTATGCGAATCACATAGGGAATTCCACTTTCTATATTTTTTGTCACCTCATCTTCAGAGAGCGTGAGGGAATTTTTCATCTCAGCACGCGTTAAGGCATTGTATTGTGGGGAAGGGTTTGTGGATGACTTGAATTTCTCCCGCATCAGGTCTAATTCTTCTGTTGTATCAAATGCATAATATGCATACCCCAGCTGAACTAATTTTTTAGCATAGGACAGATATCGAGCTTTCCGTTCACTTTGACGGTAAGGCCCAAACTCACCTTGATTATGAGGTCCTTCATCAGGAGATATTCCACACCATGCTAGGCAATTTAGAATATACTCTTCGGCTCCTTTCACATATCTGCCCTGATCTGTATCTTCTATACGAAGAACAAATGTTCCGCCATGCTTTTTTGCGAATAAATAATTGAACAATGCCGTTCTTACTCCCCCTAGGTGAAGTCCGCCAGTTGGACTTGGGGCGAATCGCACTCTTATTTTCTTATCTGCCATAATGCAAAGATAAGCAGAACCATTTCATTAAGGACTGTCTTAAATGGCAGGTGGCTTCACCTTTTTCAAGGGAAGCCACCAATACCTACCATTTATTACCGATCAATGAAAAGCGAGTTTATCCGTTCATGAACTTTTCTATACGTTGTTCATTCACATTTATAAGTTTTAAATTATATA
>CANGBH010000176.1 GCA_947451935.1 Chitinophagaceae bacterium | reverse complement strand
AGCATTCAGCATTCACCCTTAATCAAACCCCTGCAGTTAGGAGCTCCGCATTGGCATTGAAAAGGTTCCATTTCTTTGTCGAGGAATTTTGCGTAATCGAGGGTTAGTTCTTCTCCAAGGGATATATTTTTTACAGCAATGGTATTCAATCCGCTGAATGCAGTGTTAGCATCACAACTGTGATTTTGTGGAGCCCAGTCGCTAGGCTCTTCATCCCAAATGGCAAATATTTCATTGCTTAATGGGTATGCATATCTTCTGAAATTTAATTTTTCTTCTTCGTTCCAAAATGTGTCAACATGTTTTTTTGTGACAATTCGGTGTGCCCTTTCTTCTCCCCTATAAATAATTTCTTCAGCAGGAATATTTTTTGTTGCATAAATGCCATAACCTGCAATGGAATTTCCTTTTATTTGATAAGGTTTTTGTTTACGTTGATGCCTAGCTATACCCTCATCTATTATATGCTTTAAGAATCCGGACTGCCCAATTCCATCGTATCTCAAAATATAATCAGCTGAACCTTCTAATCCATCTGAATAGAAAACAGAGCAAGTGAAATTGATTTCAAGAAAATATACTTCATTCTTTTCATCAACTCTAAAATCAAGGCGGGCATATCCTTTTCCGCTAAAGCATTTGAAAATTCTTTCTGATGCATAGCGCAGTGCTTTTTCAAGATTTGCATCATTGCATGGGATGTTAGCTCCTGGATGAAGTGCTGATGTTTTCAGCGAGTATGTTTTGAATGCAAAGCCTTCGGGGAATATATATTCAACGGGTTTGAAACTTGTACTCGTTCTGCCGTCTGAATTGGCTGCTACTAAGACGGTGAACTCTCTCCCTTTTATATATTCCTCTGCAAGTATTTCAGGATATTCAAATAAAAGTGAACTTGCTTTGTTAATGAATTCTTCTTTAGTATTTACAAGGGATGCATGATCAATCCCTAAACTATCGCCCGCTTTAGAAGGCTTCAAGAACATTGGGAAGTTAATATTTTCTACAACGACTTGAGCTTGTTCATTAGATGATATTAAATGATAGGATGGCGTTTTAACTCCTTCACAATAGGCCACGTATTTCATTAATTCTTTAGTGGGATCATATAATGTAGCAGTTGGACCAGTATATGGAAGATTTAGTAATTCCAATGTATGAATTACATCTATGGAAGGCACCTCCCATTCGAGGTATCCTTCACAGAGGTTGACAAATATATCATAGCCTTTATTTTTTAAGGCTAATAATTGTTTGTAGGTCGTTAACTTATTAAGTGAAACATGATCTATATGTGCATCAGGTAATAGTGTTGATAGATCACGTGCTGGATCATAATATTGGTAGTCAACATTTGAGGTAGAATAATCAGGTTGTAGTACGCAGACTTTTAATCCCATTTTGTTGCTTTTCTGATGAGGGCATCTTGAATGACTTCTGTAATCATTTGGGTGAAGCTTGTATTGTTTACCCGAAGGATTGCTCCGATAGATGTATAATCTTCATCCTCGCTTAAGCCACATTGTGCATTTACTTCAAGAATAAATAGTCTGCCTGTTTTTTCATCCATCCTTATATCAACGCGAGTATAGCCGGTTCCGCCAACTGATTTATAAGCAGCAAGGCTTAATTCTTGTATAGCGATTGATAACGTAGCGTCAACTTCTTTGTATTCATAAAAATTATCATTGCCTGGCATTGGGGTTTCATCTTCATAAATTTCCCATAGCCGATCGAATGATAAAAATTTTTCATTGTCGGGAAGTGAAGCATGAAAGACGCGTTCAACAGGTTTGTATACTTTGCATAGTTCAGGGAATTGTGCTGAGCCTGTGATCATGGTGGTGAATTCCCGACCTGAAATATATTGTTCTGCAACTATACCATCGATAGAAAGATCCCAACCGCGGTATCCTTCAAACATTAATTTCACTTGATCTTCAAGAGCTTGTTTATTTTCAACTACATTTTTGATTCCAACTCCCATGCTACCACCGGATACAGATGGTTTAAGAATGATGGGAGAGCCAAGGTCTTTAAAGATGCCATTGATCTCATGATCTATTGATTGGATGCTTTCCCATTTTGCAGTTGATACACCCGCATCATCGAATGCTTTCTTCATGGGTATTTTCGACGTAGTGATGCGATAAAAATGTTCATCTGATCCTGTATAGATTAGTTCTTTTTCATGAAGTTTTTTGACGACTGAAATTCCTGGTGTTCCATTTATTTCATCACCATCGCAAAGATTTAATATTATCGGAAGTTTTCCTGTTGCATTTTTTTCTTCTGAGATCTTATCAATGACATCATGGAAAGTTAACATGGTAACGGGTTGCCACTTCCATTGGATATTTAATTCTTGGAATGTTTTTGTATACTCTGCAATGCTTTGAGAAAAATCGTAGTAGTAATTGATGTTGTCGTCTGATGTTTCGAGATAGGGCGCTAGAACATGAATGAACACTTCATCGTTGGGAATGGAAGCGAATTGGCAAGAAGGTAATGTGTTGTCTTTTTGCTGAGCAATTGGCATATATAAATGTATATATTAATTCAGTTGTTATGCAACTGAATATTGAACAAATATCCACATTTAATTAGCCTGTTTTTATTCCTTTTTTCGATTCCATTTTGGAATGAATCTCCCTACCCTTTTTTGGTATTCTTTATATGCTGGATATTTTGAGGCAGAGATTTCTTCTGAAAAATCGGCACTGCCTTTGAATAATATAACCAATAGAATACATCCTGCTATTGTCCAGTTGAGCCATTCGCCTGTAGCAGCAATGCTCATTGCATAGAAAGTAATCCAGATGGCTTGTTCTGCTGCATAGTTCGGATGTCTTACCTTGCTCCATAGCCCAGTTGAAACAAAACCATCGGCATACTTACCAAGTTCTTCGCCCGCATTAATCCGGCGGTATTTTTCTGTTTGAAAATCATACTGCTGTTGGTCTGCTCGGAATTCAAGAACAACTAATCTAATGAATAAGCCCGCTAGTAGTCCATCTATAATTCCGACTTCATTTGTATGGGTTGCTAAGGCACTGAGTATTGGAATTGTAAAAAGGAAGATTAGTAGATTTTGGTAGAAGCAAATAAAAAGCAAGTTGAATATCATCCAAACGATTGGATTTTTGAACCCAGGCTTTTTTCTCAATATTTCCCAACGGTAGTCTTCCTCTCCTTCCCAAAATTTCCATGTATAGGCGCCGCGGCGTGCGAAGTTGT
>CANGBH010000175.1 GCA_947451935.1 Chitinophagaceae bacterium | reverse complement strand
ACTCATCATGCCTATACATTTGTATCTGAGGAATCATTCTTCCTATTAATATATTCAATACATAATCTGATGAAAATCGCTCGTCAAGTGCCTTAATTACTTTAAGCAAATGGATAGCATTATGCTTTGCTTCAATACGTTCTTTTGGATGGAGGCAATTATCACAACTACCACAATTCTCTGCATCATATCGCTCCCCAAAATAAGTCATGAGTACTTTTCGTCTACATTGGCCACTTTCAGCAAAAGCAACCATTTCATCAATAAGTTGTCCACCCACTTCACGTTCACTCAATTGCTTATCGCGCAAAAAATGTTCAAGCTTGGAAACATCTTTATGAGAATAGTACAAAATACATTTCCCTTCCATACCATCTCGACCTGCTCTTCCAGTTTCTTGATAATAATTTTCTAAGCTTTTGGGAATATTATAATGAATTACAAACCGTATGTCTGGCTTGTCAATTCCCATTCCAAAGGCAATGGTGGCAACAATCACCTGAGTATCTTCATTCAAGAACTGATCTTGTCTCTCCGCCCTTAACTTACTATCTAGTCCTGCATGATAAGCACATGATTTAATGCCATTCACATTAAGCAAGGCAGCTAGCTCTTCGGTGGTTTTACGATTTAGCGTATAAATAATGCCGCTTTTCCCTTTATTCTCTTGGATGAATCGAACGATCCCTCTGATCGTTTGATCTTTATTAACCTTCGAAATGACTTCATAATGAAGGTTTGGCCTATTAAAAGAAGAAATAAAAATATCAGGTTTTCTCAAGCCAAGATTATAGACAATATCATGCTGTACTTTAGGAGTTGCCGTGGCGGTTAGCGCAATAACAGGAGCTTTTTCATTGATTTGATCCATCATCTCCCTTAATCTCCTGTATTCCGGTCGAAAATCATGCCCCCACTCTGAAATACAATGGGCCTCATCAACAGCAAAAAAAGATACATTTAAATCACTAAAAAAATCAATATTCTCTTGTCTGGTCAAGGTTTCCGGGGCAACATATAATATTTTGGTCTTACCCGTTTTTAAATCATCCTGCACTTCCTTGATCTCTTTCTTATTTAACGTCGAATTTAAAAAATGGGCTACGTTATCTTTGCTGCTATACCCTCTAACCAAATCAACCTGATTTTTCATGAGGGCAATCAGTGGAGAAACAACAATGGCACAACCATCCATCGTTAAAGCGGGAAGCTGATAGCATAAACTCTTACCACCCCCAGTTGGCATAATAACAAACGTATCATTGCCCTTAAATAAATTTTGAATAATCACTTCCTGATTGCCTCTAAACGCATCAAAACCGAAAAACTCCCTTAGCGGAGTTAACAGTTCAGGCTGTTGGACCGAGGAAGTTTTAGCTTTGGTTGATTTTATAGACGATTTTGTAGAGGATTTTACAGGGGACATGGGTAAAATGCAGGCCTTTTTTAATAAAATGATCAATTAACAAGCAAAATCGTGAGTAAAATTGCCAAAATGGCAAATTTATAAGGTGGCCTAACAAATTTACCGAATCTAGGTCAATATTCCTTGTAGTAAATTGGTATATGCCAGGTAAATACATTCTTTAACTTTTCATACCTATATCTAGATTTACAGCATTCTTATATATTATATAGTCAGATTTAAAAACATCCATAAATATGGTACTTTTGCCATGCTAAATTGATCCTGATTCTATAACTACTTTCCATGCAAAGACAATCCATTCAGGATATAGCTAAAAACACCCTTTCACTTGAGGCCAATTCGATATTGGCATTAACATCATATATAGACAATGAATTTGAAAGAATCATTGGACTCATACACCAACTAAAGGGCCGACTAGTAATCAGTGGAATTGGTAAAAGTGCCATCATCGGACAAAAAATTGTAGCAACGTTAAATAGCACGGGAACCCCTTCAATTTTTATGCATGCAGCCGATGCAATTCATGGCGACCTTGGAATGATTCAAGAGGATGATATCTTATTATTAATTTCCAAAAGTGGTGAAAGCCCGGAAATCAAAGTATTGACGACCCTGATTAAAAATTTGGGAAATCCCCTGATTGCCATGGTTGGGAACATCAATTCTTCTCTTGCAAAAGAATCTAACTACCTAATAAATACTACCGTAAGCCAAGAAGCATGCCCTAATAACCTAGCACCAACCTCAAGTACAACTGCTCAATTAGCAATGGGGGATGCCATGGCAGTTTGCTTAATGGAATTAAAAGGGTTTACAGCAAATGACTTTGCAAAGTATCACCCAGGTGGCGCTTTAGGTAAAAAACTATACTTAAGGGTTTCAGATCTCAGTAAAATGAATAAAAAACCCCAGGTAAAAGAACAAAGTAGTTTGAAAGAGGTAATCATGGAAATTACAAATAAGCGCTTGGGATTAACTGCCGTATTAAACGAAAGTGAATCATTAACAGGGGTTATTACTGATGGTGATTTAAGAAGAATGTTAGAAAAAAGTAGTGACCTTGAATTAACATTAGCAAAAGATATAATGAGCCTTGATCCAAAAACAATTGAAGCTGATGCACTGGCTGTAGATGCATTAGCCAAAATGAAAAAAAATAACATAACCCAACTTCTTGTCATTGAAAACGGCACCTATACCGGAGTCATTCACCTACATGATTTAATCAAAGAAGGTCTTATCTAAATTTATACTTATGATGAACAAAAATCACTATGTAGCGATTATGGCAGGTGGAATTGGAAGCCGTTTTTGGCCAATGAGTAGAACAGCGTACCCAAAACAATTTCTTGATATATTAAACACAGGAAAAACATTAATTCAAGAAACCTATGAACGATTCTCAAAATTCATACCCTCAGAAAATATCTTTATCGTAACCTCTGAGGAATATGTTCCTATTGTTACTAAGCAACTGCCTCATATCCCAATAAACAATATTGTTGCTGAACCTTCAAGAAAAAATACGGCACCTTGTGTAGCCTATATTTCATATAAGCTTAGAAAAATAAACGAAAAAGGTTCATTGATCTGCGCTCCAGCAGATCACTTAATAAAGGATGAAACTGCTTTCACCAAAGTATGTCTTGAAGCATTAAGTTTTGTAGGACATCATAAAGCACTCGTTACCCTGGGCATAAAACCCACTCACCCAAATACAGGTTACGGCTATATTCAATTCGAACAACAACCTGCTAGTGACAATGTATATAAAGTAAAAACATTCACAGAGAAACCCGACAAAGAACTGGCAAAAACATT
>CANGBH010000174.1 GCA_947451935.1 Chitinophagaceae bacterium | reverse complement strand
CTGATAAAACAGTAACTAGAGATGACTTTTATACAAGTGTATTTTCGGGGATAGGAGGGGTAATGGGTTTGATATGGTGGCTTTTGCTTTGTGGCGTTGGATGTTATTTAAAAGTAAACGTGATTTTTATACTTTTCTTTTTTTCACCCATATTTTATTACTGGTCATTGCTGTGGCGGGAGGAGTTTACTGCACTATTTGCAACATATCGATGGTATTCCCTTTCCAAATCGAACCCTGAAGTGTATCAAGCAATCAATACGTTAAGAAATAAAATTAAAAGTTGGAATTGATTACTCCTCATCGTTTAATAAATCAGGTCTTCTATCCTTTGTCCTACTAAGCGCTTGCTCAAAACGCCATTCTTCAATTTTTTTATGATCACCACTCATTAAAATTTCCGGTACTTTCCATTCCCTAAATTGAACAGGTCTTGTGTAAACTGGAGGGGCCAAGAGATTATCTTGAAAAGAATCAAAAAGGGCAGAGGTCTCATCATTCAATACACCTGGAATTAGCCTTCCGATAGAGTCTATAACGACTGCTGCCGCTAATTCACCTCCACTTAATACGTAATCGCCAATTGAAATTTCTTTCGTTATTAAATGTTCTCTGACTCGTTCGTCAATCCCTTTGTAATGCCCGCATATGAAAAGCAAGTTGCCCTTTAGCGATAGTGAGTTTGCCATTCCTTGATTGAATACTTCTCCATCAGGGGTTAGGTAGATGATCTCATCAAATGCGTATTTGGCATTGAGTTGTTCAATCGCATTAAATAATGGTTCACACATCATCACCATACCTGCGCCTCCTCCAAATTGGTAATCATCTATCATGCCATATGCATTCACTGCCCAATCCCTAAGGTGATGAACTTTAACAGTCAGAAGTCCCTTGTCTGCCGCTCTTTTCATAATCGAATGATTAAACGGACTTTCAAGAAGTTCAGGAACGACGCTTATGATATGGATATTCATTGTGGGTTGTGGGTTGTGGGTTGTGGGTTGTGGGTTGTGGGTTGTGGGTTGTCGATAATAAAGCCAAGCAAGTTAGCTTTTAAAGCTAATTGTTTAGAGACTTGTAATCTTCATTATTTAGTCACCTATAAATTCATCGAGGTCTCTCCGTTCTTTTTTTGTTGGCCTACCTATTTTAGATAATCTTTTGCCGGAATAAAAGCTTGCAGCTTGGGAGGCAATGCGTTCAACTTCTTCTTCAGGTGTTTGATCTTCATAATACTTTACTGCCTCACTAAATTGAACTCTGCTGTATAATAATGCAGTGACTTTCACCAACCACTTTTTCTCTAATGTTTTCACTTCATATACATCCCCAACTTTTACACCCCTAGATGCTTTTAGTGATTCCTCATTCATCTTCACTTTTCCTTTTTCACATGCTGTTGACGCAAGTGTTCTAGTCTTGAATAGTCTGATTGACCAAAGGTATTTGTCGAGTCGTAGTTTTTCTTTATCCATCTGATGTGTTTAATGGTAAGCAATATCTTACTCAGCAAAGTATTGATGGAAATAAGGAATAGTTTCTATGCCTTTATAAAAATTAACTAAATCAAATTTTTCATTTGGGGAATGTAAATTATCACTGTCTAATCCGAATCCCATAAAAACTATTTTCACACCCAATACCTCTTCGAATAACGAGCAGATTGGAATACTTCCACCACCTCTAACAGGCACTGGGGTTTTACCGAATGTTTTTTCAATTGCTTTGGCAGCTGCTTGGTAACCCTTTGAATCAATGGGCGTTAAATAAGGTTCACCACCATGATGTTCCATGGCAGTAACAGTTACGCCTGCTGGGGCTATGCTAGTAAAATAGGCAATTAGTTTTTCAGTAATTTTTGCTGACGATTGATTAGGAACCAAACGGGCAGAGATCTTTGCGAATGCTTTAGAAGGCAATACTGTTTTTGCTCCTTCGCCAGTATAGCCACCCCATATACCATTTACTTCAAGGGTTGGACGAATACCTGTCCTTTCATTAGTAGAGTACCCTTTTTCTCCAACAACTGAATCGATACCTAAATCTTGTTTGTATTCCTCCTCATCAAATGGAGCTTTAGCCATCAACGCACGTTCATCTGCACTTGACTCCAATACATCATCATAAAAGCCTGGAATAGTAATATGATTATTTTCATCATGGCAAGATGCAATCATCCTTGCTAACACAGTGGCTGGATTTGCTACAGCACCTCCATATACACCACTATGTAAGTCTCGATTCGGACCAGTAACTTCAACTTCAATATAGCTGAGTCCTCTAACGCCAGTATCAATTGAAGGGGTATCCATACTGATCATAGCTGTATCACTGATTAAGACAACATCTGCTGAAAGTAATTCTTTATTTGAGCTAACAAATTTTGCCAAATTGGGTGAACCAATTTCCTCTTCTCCTTCAATACAGAACTTTATATTCGTTTTTAAGGTATTGTTTGCTACCATCGATTCAAGGGCTTTTACATGCATGTAAAATTGTCCCTTGTCATCACAAGCACCACGGGCAAATATTTTTCCATCAATAATCACAGGATCAAAAGGACCGCTTTTCCATAGGTCTAATGGATCAGCGGGCTGAACGTCATAGTGGCCATAAACCAATACAGTTGGCCAATCTGGATTTGAGATTTTTTCTGCAAAGACAATCGGATGTCCTTCTGTCTCATATATGGTAGCCCTGTCTGCACCCGCTTCAATAAGTGCGTTTTTTACGGCATCTGCACAAGTAATCATATCATCCTTGTATTCAGTGCTGGCACTAATGGACGGAATACGGAGTAAATCAAGTAATTCATTCAAAAAACGCTCTTTATTATTTTCAAGATATTGTTTCATTCGAATTCGATATTCTAAAATGTGAAGATGCTAACCTAATTAATGAGTAACAAAAATAGCCGAAATAGAAGTTTTACAGAAGGATATTAATGTGTATGCAAGACATAATAATTTTAAAAAAAATAACAATTAATTTGTTTTGTATGAAAGCATCCCTATATTTGATATACGATTGCTAGTCATATCAGCCTTTGTAAGTCCAACTGCTCTTGAGTAGAAGGTTTTTACAAAGGCTGAATTTTTTTAGTGACTTTATGTTTACTTATTTTTTAGGAATCGTTCTTCAGCAACTTGCCAGTTGATAAGGTTGAACCAATTGCTTACATATTCTGCACGCCTGTTTTGATACTTTAGGTAATATGCATGCTCCCAAACATCAATACCTAGAATTGGCTGTCCTTT
>CANGBH010000173.1 GCA_947451935.1 Chitinophagaceae bacterium | reverse complement strand
TTGACGATGAATAGTTAACGGTATACGACTTCGGATACCATCCATCTTGCTGAAATGCTGCTGGCTGACGTAAAGCAGTTTCTGAATTGGGTTGCGACATTAAATAATCATGGGTAATCATCGGCTCCCAGAATATAAACTGTCCATTGTTTGAACCCCATATAAATGTTTTGTCAAAAATGGACCCATTAAACTCAGGACCAATCACATCAAACCAATGTGCTCCCATCGTTGGTGCTCCACCAATTAACAATTCATACGAAGAAGGGATGTATTTTGAATCCGGTGGAAGGACGATCTCAGCGTTTCCATTTGATCCAATCATCATACGCTCTGATGGCTCGATGTTATAAAAGTGAACATCAAAATGGGATATATCATATACATTGGTTGGTATATGGCCATGTGCACTCCAATTTAAACATACAAATTTATAAAAGGGAGTAGCAGAACTTGGATCAAACGTGAGTATATATTCTTGATTAATACCAGGAAGACTATTAAGCGCTGCTTCGGATAGACTAATACCAACTGCAGTAGGATTTCCAGAAGGATCTTCAGATACCCATGCACGACCTTCACCACTGCCAATAGTCACAGCAGGCCCATAAACTGTCTTAATATTTGTACTTTCTTTTTTACACGAAGAAACTGTCAACACCATGATAAATGTTGTACAGATATAGAATATGTATTTGAAATACTTCATGCTTTTGTGTATTAAACTTTGCTCTATGAAATTAGTGTAAATAATTGAGGTGATGGTATAGATTCTTTTTAGATTGTACCATACAAACTTCCACCTTTCTCAAACAATCGATCGGTTTTCTTCACCACAGTAGGATCTAATTCAACTGCCGGAGCATGATGCGGTTTGATTCGCGCATCAATAACTATCGGACCTTTACACCCCCAATGTTTATTTTCATAAAAGGATTTAATACCATGTATATCGTGGGATGGATTGGATCGAGTGAAAGCAACCCATAAAAAATTTCGTAAATTCTGCGACGTGAATGAAGCGTCATCACACCAAATAAATAAAGGTGTGCCAGTAAACGAATCGATATTATTTGACAACTGTTCTTCAATACTCTTCAATTCTTTCGTTGTCTCAGAAGAATCAATGTATTGTTTTGTTTGTATCGCAACAACGCCAGGAATAATAAGTTTCGCATCAACAATAGTAGATACATTTTTCAATGCATCAGGTAGCTCGGTGTTTAATGTTCTTATCGGTTCACCATACGCAGCAAAAACAACTTTGCTTCCAGTATTCAATCCCGTTCCAGAATAATCTAATGTATCCATCGTAGTATGGGTATGGAAATGGATATCACGATCTGTATGTAGTCTTTCTAATATGTATTGAAAAAATGCAGCTTCATGATGTGTGCTGATGTTGTTTTTATCATCAGCAGTGATGAATAAAAATTTAGCTAAACTCAATTGTCCAGTCCCTAAAATATGATTAGCGATGGTTAAAATTTCAGCAGGCTGCTTTGTTGGGAGATAAGGAGTATAGCGCTCACTTCCAATCGCTAACAAAAGCGGATGAACACCTGCAGCATCAACAGCATGTATTTCTTTAACACCAGGAATTTCATTCGGAATAGCAGAACCTGTTATTTCATGAATGAGCTGTCCAAAACTGGTATCTTCTTGTGGAGGTCGACCAACCACCGTGAAAGGCCATATGGCATTCTTTCGTGCATATACTTTATGCACTTTCATCACAGGAAAGGAATGGGTTAAACTATAATACCCCAAGTGATCTCCAAACGGACCCTCAGGTTTATTCTCTCCAGGCATCACCTCTCCGGTAATAACAAAATCAGCATCAGTACTAATCGCAAACCCATCTTTATAGGTATACCTAAACCGATGACCACCCAACACACCGGCAAAACTCATTTCACTCATCCCTTCAGGTAAAGGCATTACGGCCGAAACAGTATGGGATGGAGGACCACCCACAAATACACTGACCTTAAGTGGAACACCTTTTTTATTTGCTTTAGTTTGATGAACACCAATGCCTCTGTGCAATTGATAATGTAATCCAATCTCTTTATTAGGAATATAATCATTTCCAGAAAGCTGAACGCGGTACATACCCAAATTGGATTTCATGATACCGGGAGAATCAATGTCTTCTGTATATACTTGAGGTAAGGTAACAAAAGCACCGCCATCATCGGGCCAATGAATAATCTGTGGAATATCCTGAATGGAAATCTCTTCGAATAAAACTGGTTTTGAAAACGGATTTTTGTAAGGGATAGCACCTAAGGCTGCTAAGGCTGATGTGAAATTTTTAATGGGATGCTTTAATGCACTGATCGGATCATTCTTTAACTGAATGAGGTTTTGAACATGATGAAGGGTATTCCTGAAAATAAACTTGCTTCGATCTAATGTTCCAAAAATATTGGAGGCTGCACGAAAACGAGATCCCTTAACTCGTTCGAATAGCAGGGCAGGACCATTCGCTTCATACACACGGTGATGAATGGTGGCCATTTCAAGCAAAGGATCAACTTCTTCGGTAATCCGAATCAATTGTCCATTCTTTTCTAAATCAACAAGACATGCTTCTAATGATGTATATGCCATTCAGATGTATTCAATAGCAAAGATAACATCAAGTTGACAGGAATGTTCTAATTAGAATGGGCAAAAAAATACCCCGAGGTTTTGAATATACTCGGGGTAATTAATATCAGTAGGAAAAACAAATCAACTAAATCGATTCGCTGCTAATTCAATTAGATACGTTCAAATCCAGAAAAGAAGAAATTTCCTTCAATGGCAGCATTCTCATCGCTGTCACTACCATGGACAGCGTTTCTTCCAATGCTTTCAGCAAATATTTTGCGGATAGTACCCTCATCTGCGTTAGCCGGATTGGTAGCACCAATTAATTTCCTGAATTCTTCTACTGCATTATCTTTTTCTAAGATTGCAGCAACAATTGGACCACTGCTCATGAATTCAACCAATTCACCATAGAAAGGACGTGCAGCATGCACGGCATAAAATTCACCTGCTTTTTCAGCAGAAAGTTTGGTCAATTTAAGGGCTATAAATTTAAATCCAGCTGCCTCAATTTTTTGAAGAATGGCGCCGGTATGTCCATTTCCAAAAGCATCTGGCTTAATCATCGTAAAAGTTCTGTTCGTCATGTTCGTTTATATTTTGGATTGCAAAGTTAACTGAAGAATGGGCATCTCCCAAGCAAAAAACTACTTTATTGTACTTTAAG
>CANGBH010000172.1 GCA_947451935.1 Chitinophagaceae bacterium | reverse complement strand
TTATCCCCTTTGTACATTATGCGCCATATCTTTCCGATGCGTGAATCAGATACATAGATTGATCCATCTGGTCCCATGGCAAGTCCCATTGGCCTATATTTTGCGTCACTGGTATTTACGATGGTATCCATTCCTGCGAAGCCATCTGCGAAGACTTCCCATTCACCAGAGGGAGCGCCATTTACAAATGGAACATAGCAAAGAAAGTAACCAGCTTGTGGATAGGGTGCTCTATTGGTAGATCCATGAAACGCAATAAATGCGCCATGTTTATAGTGCTCAGGAAATTGATTGCCTTCATAGAAAAGTAAATCATTGGGTGCCCAATGACCTGGGAAACCCATTATAGGCATTTTGGTTGTACTGTCTTTTGCTAGCATTTTTCCATCACCTCCATACTCAGGGGCTTGAATATTTTTGTTTTGCATTTGATCGAAGTAGCTGTATGGCCATCCAAAGTTATCTCCTTGTTTTACTTGTAAAAATTCTTCAGATGGAAGCATAGCATTTTGCCATGGCGTAAATTTATCTGGCCATAGTAAATGCAAATCATCTCTTCCGTGCATGACAACATATAAATTATTTGTCATGTTATTCCACTGCATGGCCACTACACTTCGTATTCCAGTTGCAAATTTTTTACCGTCTTTTTGTTTGAGGTTGGTTTTGTTTGCATCGAATTGCCAAATACCGCCGTAATGTTCTAGTTCAGGACAAGGTTTTAGTCCTGCAAAACCTGGAGTACCTCCCGGTGTCATGATTAAATCCTGGCAAGCATTGGACGGAGCACCAAATGGAACATACATATGTCCGTCGTTGTCAAATGCTATTGGTTTAGTGATATGCCAAATGGAGCCACGTTGTTCTGTGTCTTCAGTAAGAATAGTATCCATTTTTGTTTCAGGAACAAGTTTTCCCGGGGTTAATTTATTTCTATAGACAACTCGCTCGGATGCAAAATATAAATAGCCATTATGAATGCGCATGCAGTTGGCTAAACTTCCTTCATTAAAGTAGTCGCCAAAGTGTACAATCGAATCTGCTTTGCCATCATTATTGGTATCCCTCAGTCCTATGTTACCACCTTCTCCTTTTTTGGAGTAGCGTAATTTCACATAGATATCGCCGTTATCATTAACGGCTAAATGCCGTGCTGGTCCGGTGCTATCGGCTACTACTAATGCTTCAAAGTTGTCTGGTAGAAATAGACCGCCATTGTCTGCATCACCTTTTGGTAATGGATCAGGTGTTTTACATTGAGTAAAAAATATCGATATAGCTAAAGCTACTAAGCATAGTTTACTCATCATAAGATGAAGGTTTCGAGTCATGTTAATTTTTGATCTTTTCATATCAGTAAGTTATGATTGCCAATAATGAATTTAACCCTTTGTTGAAGTATGTCTTCAGTGCCTTATAAAGATACTTTGTTCTGTTAAACGGAACACTATTCTTTCTTCCAAGCTTTGGCAGAAATGCCATTTAAGTCCCATACGATTTTGCCTGCACGAATGGTTAATTCAGCTTCAAGTTTTTGCTTGCCTGCTAGTTTGTTTCCGGCAGCATCTATAAATCCAAATTTTCCTTTTTGCAGGCTTAGTATAGCAATATCTGCAACAGCTCCTTCACTTAAATTGCCAAGATCTTCGCGTTTGATGGCTTTGGCTGCATTCCAGGTAGCATGTGCAATCACTTCATCTAATTTCATGCCGATGGCCATGAATTTAGACATGATGTTGAGCATATTTTTCATGCCTGCATTCATGCTAAAACGGTGAAGGTCACTACCAAACGTATTCGGTATTAACCCTTGCTTAAATGCCGGTACGGCCTGATTAAACCAAAAGCCTGCTCCACCATGACCAACATCAAACAATACTCCTTTTGATTGTGCATCTGCAACAAATGGACGCAACTTACCCATGCTATCAACGATTGGCATTCGTTCTGTGATTTCTTCAAATGAATGGGTGATGATATCACCTGAGCGCATTTTTGATAACTGTTCTTCTAAGGTATATTTAGGTAGGTGACATTCAACGAATAGGGGAGTGTTTGATTTTGTTGCCGCTTGTAATGCGCTGTTGAAAGGCGTCCAATCAGCCCCTTCATAGTGTCCTATTTTTACACCGACAAGGATATCTTTATGTTGTTGAATCGCGCTAGCAACAGAATCTATATTGATGTTGCTGAAGTCATCTTTAATTGGCTTCCCATCCATGCCATCTGATACAATATTTAGAAAGGCTAGTATGCGTGTTTGAGATACATCAATAACTTGAGTTTTGAATTGAGTGAAATTATGCCAACCGGATGTTCCTGCATCGACAACTGTTGTGATACCAGCTTTAAAACTAAAATCATCCGGAGATACACTGTTCACGCCATCTGCAAATGTGTTGGCTTTGCTTCCTACAAAAACATGGGTATGTATATCAATTAATCCGGGAGCAACATAAAGTCCTGTTACATCAATTGTTTTTTTTGATGTTGATGAAATATTGTCACTAACCAGAATAATTTTACCGTCTTTGATGGCGATATCCTTTATAGCACTGATATTGTTTTTGGCATCGATAACGTGGCCACCTTTTAATAGGAGATCATACTGCTGTGCAAGGGTAATGTTTGTGGTGAAAACAAGGGCAACTACCAAACAGCTTTTATGAATCTTATTGGTGCAATGAAAAAAAATGGACAAGAAGATTAACTTGGTATTCATTTTTTATTTTTCAATTCATCTTCCCATGATGGTGCGCTGATACCATTTAAGTCCCATACAATTTTACCTGCACGGATCGTTAATTCAGCTTCAAGTTTTTGATTGCCTTTGAGTGCCGTTTTTCTGATATCAAGGAATCCGAAATCTCCTTTACGGATATTGAAAACGGTTACGTCTGCATCGCTATCTACACTCAAATTTCCAAGGTCAGGCCTTTTGATTGCATTGGCTGGATTCCAAGTTGAGCGCAGAATGACTTCTTGTATACTCATTCCCATGGTTAGGAATTTCGACATCACATTGCTCATGTCTTTCATACCACTATTCATACTCTCTGCATGTAAGTCGGTGCTTATCACGTTTGGTTTAAATCCTTGTTGAAATGCTGGGACTGCTTGCCTCCATGAAAAAGCACCTCCACCATGGCCTACATCAAAAACGATACCTCTTTTTTGAGCGGCAAATACGAATGGTTTCACTTTTCCATTCTCATCGACAATGGTTTCACGTCCCGCTGGTCCGTAGGAAAATGTATGAGTAAACATATCGCCTGG
>CANGBH010000171.1 GCA_947451935.1 Chitinophagaceae bacterium | reverse complement strand
TTCAAATCTAACCCACTGCATTAATCTTAAGCTTGGATATTTATTATGCCATTGCACCTGAACCCAAGGTCGATGTTCTGGCATGCTGATATTTTTATGATTATCGGCCGGAAAATGATTAACATATGTATACCCCGCTGTCAACTTCACATCATCATTTAAATAATAGGTTAACCCTGGTCTAACCATGGCCTGAGACCACCCTTTCACAAAGTCTTGCTTCGTTCTTAGGTGTGCGTCAAACCAAATACCCCATTTTTTATTTAATCGCGTTTGATTTAAATAGCCTGCCCATATTTGATCCACATGCTCAATAGATTTCGATTGAGCAGATACAGAAGAGGCACTTATAAAACTGATTAGTACAAACCCATAAATAAATTTGATCATTGACATACTATTTAAAAATTTATTACACCATACTACTAATCAAACTCACCTCCTCAAAAAAGCTGAAGCTAGATAACCCTAGAATTTACCCACTTAGATGCAGTAGACAAAAGTATGAAAATATTTAATAAAATCTACCAATATTGTAGACTAATAAAAAAGACACTAAAAATCGAAGGAATAGCATGAAATAAAAACAAAAAATCCCCGCCTTCTCTGGCAGGGATTAGCATTTTTTTCTAACTCTTGAAAAATCTATGGTTGCAATGCATCAACCTCGGGAAGATTTCCAAACAATTCTTCGTCAGTGAATTCATGGTTGGTAAGCTTGCCTTCGAAATAATCTGCATAAGCCTGCATATCCACAAAACCATGTCCGCACATATTAAATAGGATAGTCTTTGGCGTTCCTTCTTCTTTTGCTCTATTCACTTCGCGAATAACCTGAGCAATTGCATGGGTTGCTTCAGGCGCAGGAATAATACCCTCCGACTTTGCAAACGCAACACCTGCTTCAAAGCACTCGAGTTGTTGTAATGCTTGCGCTTCAATTAAGTTATCCTTCAATAATTGACTGCACAATACACTTGCACCATGATAACGTAAACCTCCTGCATGGATAGCAGCTGGTCTGAAATTATGCCCAAGTGTATACATCGGCAATAATGGAGTATACCCTGCCGTATCGCCGAAGTCGTACATAAACTTACCCTTTGTAAGCTTTGGACATGAAGCAGGTTCTACCGCTACGGCTCTTATATTTTTACCTCCAGTAATTTTATGCTTTAAAAACGGAAATGCTATCCCTGCAAAGTTAGATCCCCCACCTAGCGGAGCAATCACAACATCAGGAAAATCCCCCGCCATCTCCAGTTGCTTTTCTGCTTCTTGTCCTATGATAGTCTGATGCAACAACACGTGATTCAATACAGAACCAAGTGAATATTTAGTATCGGGATCTTGTGCGGCCATTTCAATGGCTTCTGAAATTGCAATACCAAGGCTTCCAGTAGAGTTTGGATCTTGAGCAAGTATGTTTCTACCCGCTTGTGTTCTGTCACTTGGTGATGCATAGACATTGGCACCAAACATATTCATCATAATCTTTCTATATGGCTTTTGATCAAAACTGATCTTTACCATATACACATCGCACTCAATTCCAAATTGCTTACAAGCAAAACTGAGGGCTGTACCCCATTGTCCTGCTCCCGTTTCAGTGGTGATTTTCTTAACCCCTTCTTGCTTGTTGTAATAGGCTTGAGCGACGGCTGTATTGGGTTTATGTGATCCACTTGGGCTCACCCCTTCATATTTATAATAGATCTTACAATTCGAATCCAATAGTTTTTCTAAACCAGTAGCCCTGAATAGTGGAGATGGTCTCCAAATTTTATAGATGTCTCTTACTTGATCAGGTATTTCAATATACTGTTCAGCAGAAACCTCTTGCTTGATCAATTCCATTGGGAATAGCGGCGCGAGGTCTTCAGGACCAACTGGCTGCTTTGTACCAGGATGCAATGGAGGCAAGGGTTTGTTTGGCATATCAGCAACGATATTATACCAATGTCTAGGCATTTCAGATTCATTCAAAAAGATTTTCTTGCTCATAGTTGAGTTTTTAGGAGTTCAATTGATGAATTAAATTACGGATTTAAACAACAATTTCAAAAGGTTTGAGAAACAGATTAAATAATTCTGATAACAGATTTCTAGTTCTACTTTATCCAATAAGAAGCATCAAAAAGGAAAATTAATGCCTGTATTCCAGATGAATTTTGTGTACGGCATTTGACTAATCGGCCAACAGGTGGTCAGAAATACATTACACTTCCAGGGTTCTTTTTTATAGGTGGCCGTTTGGGAAGCAAAAAAGCCAGCCAACCATCCCTTGTCTTCTAAATAAAAAACACTAGGCTTCCACATAAGCACGTCATTCTTTCTGAATTTAATTTTACTAAATTCATAGGAGATGTTGACTAAATTTTCAAACAACACTCCGTTCGTACTCATCTTACCGGACCTCCAATAGAAATAATAAATATGCTGATTTTCTTTTGGCCTATAGTCACCATTTAATTCAAGGGCATAATATTGTTGCACTTCAAACTCTTGATTATTTACAATCGGCTTGTTTTTCGAGAAATACCAATTGACATTTGCTGCCAGATTAATCGTTGATTTCTTAGTTTCCACGATATAATACCCAACTCTAGAAATGATAGTCCATGGTTTAAGGTCCAAGCCTAGATTAAACTCAGGATTAAAATAAAATTTTCCTTTTCGAAACGTAGTCGAACTAAGTAAGGCAGGCGCGCCCAAAGAAAAAACTGGAGCGGGCGAAACGGCATCGTTTGTCAACTGAATATTCCCTTTGGTTTGTGCGCCAGAAAAAATAAAGCAACCTAGCAATATGCCGAGTACGAAAAGCCTTGTATGTATAAAATGAAAGTTCAATGAATCTCAGTCAACTACTGGTTTACACTGTTTACTACCCTGATTGGAACAATAGTAATTTTCATGTAAGGATAATAAGGCAGCACAGAAAGCCTTGCATGTACATCCTCTGCATCCGTTGCCATAATGACCATGTAAATACCCGACATATCAAGTTTGATGAAATTATCAACGATTGTCCCATCTTTCTCTAACACCTTAACTAGCTCCTGCTCTTTCGGAAGAAGTTTCATGCGCGTTTCATGATCCAAGCCTTCTAAAATAATATCAACCATAAACTTCTTCATCATATATGTATTTAAGTGGGTAAATTATTCTAAAATACGTTAACAAGGAAATCAATCTCAAATTCGTTGGCATATGTAAAGTCAAAACAGATACATATCCCCTTACGCTTAGTTGTTTCTATTTCTCAACATTTCAGGGTC
>CANGBH010000170.1 GCA_947451935.1 Chitinophagaceae bacterium | reverse complement strand
TACCTTGAAACAGTAGATGAAATTTGGCATGGGGGCGATATTGGCAATAAAGTGATCCTACATACGCTCTCCACATATGCTCCGGTTAAGAGCGTTTGGGGAAATATAGACGACCATCAAGTTCGCAGTTTGGTTCCTGAATGGCTCGAATGGAATACTGAATCGGTGCATGTCCTCATGACGCATATAGGAGGACGGCCCCCAAAATTTGCCCCTGGCATCAAAAATAAATTGATCGAGAAGAAACCAACTATTTTCATCTGTGGACATTCACATATCCTATTGGTTCAATATATCCCGGAATTGAAATGCCTTCACCTCAACCCAGGAGCATGTGGCAAATCGGGTTGGCATAAAGTTCAGACCATGCTCCGTTTCGTCATTGATGAAAAAGACATTCGCGATATGGAAGTAATAGAATTAAAACGACTCCCTTCCCACTAAGTAAACTACATACCTGGAAATAAAGGACGACCCACCAACGCCCTAGTCGGCCAAGGCATAGCCACAACAATGAGAATCAAGGCAAGTAGGAAATACCTAAACGCTTTTTTATATTTTACTGCGTCATCTACATTCTTCTTAGCCATTCCATGTGCAAGTGTAATGAATAGAATCGCTAAAATCATAGAAACGGGATGCTCCATTTGATAAAACCTCAAGTATGGATCTTTCATAATGGAAACCCCTTCTGGTCTTGGGAACTTCAACCACTGGAATATTCCAAGCAACAAAGTGATATGTCCAGCAATCATGGTAAACAACCATACTTTTTTATCTGATAAGTCGAAGGCTTTCTTAGAAGACATGCCCACGTAACTTTTATATATTGATAAAACTAGTAATATCAAGATTATCCAACGCAATAAATTGTGAAGATGTAATAGTCCGGCTTGCATATTTTGTTATTTACGTAAATGTAATGAAAAGTCTTGAAAGACGTTAGAGGTTAGGGGTTGAATACAATACGCTGGACGCTGAACGCTTGGCGCTGGACGCTGAATGCTGTGGGTTGGAAGTTAGATGTTTGGGCTTAGATGTTAGACGTTAGGATTTAGATTCTGGTTTAATTATTTTCAAAGATAAAAATCGATATACTTTTCAAACATCTGATGGGGGATGATTAACTTGCAGCATGTCTTCGTTAAAATTCACGTTGGAAAATAGAGACCCGCATTCTAGCGCGAGAGCAGGGACAATAGAGACGGATCACGGGTCCATTCAAACCCCTATTTTCATGCCTGTTGGTACAGCAGGAACGGTTAAAGCTCTTACCCAAAAACAGCTGAAAGACGATGTGCGTGCGCAAATCATATTGGGGAATACATATCACTTATACTTAAGGCCTGGACTAGATGTACTACAATCCGCTGGTGGATTGCATAAATTCAACCATTGGGATAAACCCATATTGACTGATAGCGGTGGCTACCAAGTTTTTTCCCTTGCTACAAGTAGAAAAATAAGTGAAGAAGGTGTAGTATTTCAAAGTCATATCGATGGTTCGAAGCATTTGTTTTCTCCTGAAAAAGCAATGGACATACAGCGGGTCATTGGAGGTGACATCATCATGGCTTTTGATGAATGTCCACCCTATCCTAGCGAATATAAATACGTCAAATCATCTATGGAGTTGACACATCGCTGGCTTGATCGATGCATTGAACAATTCAACAGAACAGAACCTTTATATGGTCATTCACAAAATCTTTTTCCCATAGTTCAAGGTGGAACTGAAAAAGACTTGCGCATAGCGTCATGTGAATACATCGCATCGAAAGATGCTGTTGGAAATGCTATTGGTGGATTGAGTGTAGGAGAACCAGTTCCAATGATATATGAATTTTGTGGGTTATGCTGCGAACATCTCCCAGAACAAAAACCTCGTTACCTCATGGGTGTTGGCACACCAGCTGATTTGCTTGAATGCATCTCCTTGGGAGTAGATATGTTTGATTGTGTTATGCCAACTCGAAATGGAAGAAATGCCATGTTGTTTACAACTGAAGGCATTATCAATATTGATAATAAGAAATGGGAATTTGATCATAGCCCAATTGATCAGGGGCTCGACAACGAAACATCCAATTATTACTCCAAATCCTACCTGAGGCACCTCATGAAAAGCAAAGAACTTTTAGGCCTCACGATTGCCAGCATTCAAAACTTGGCATTTTACCTCTGGTTAGTAACTGAAGCCCGAAAACAAATCGTTGCAGGAAGTTTTTCGAGTTGGAAAGCGAGTATGATGCCAATCATCACAAAACGGCTTTAAGAATTGAACCTTCTTTTGTACATTGTACCCATATTACATAGTTAACATCCCAATGAAAAAAATCACATTCACTTTAACCTTGTTATTCGCATTCATGAGTTCTACTTTCGCACAAAACAGAGACCTGTTTGAAAAACAATTATTCATTTCAGGTGAAGACACCCTACCCTGCAGGATTTTATCTCCTCTCAATTTTGATGCAAGCAAAAAATATCCTCTCATCATATTTTTACATGGTTCGGGTGAAAGAGGCAGCGACAATGATGCACAATTAACTTGGGGTGGCGACCTTTTTCTGGATTCAGTGAATAGAGCAAAATTTCCTGCGATAGTTGTCTTCCCTCAATGTCCAAATACAAGTAAATGGTCTGAATACAACAAATCATCAAAAACGGATAGCACCGGTTATACATGGGGAGCAGATCAACCAATGTTGAAGCCATTAAAATTGGTTTCGGATTTTATTGATACCCTATTGGGATCTTCAGTTGTTGATAAGAAAAGAGTATATATTGGAGGACTTTCTATGGGCGGTTTTGGAACCCTAGAATTGCTGTGGAGGAAGCCTGGTGTATTTGCAGCAGCAGTTCCAATATGTGGTGCTGGCAATCCTGAAAAAGCAAAACTTTATCAACCTCATCTTCCTATTTGGCTATTTCATGGGGAAAAAGATCCAGTCATTCCCGTATCTAACTCCCGTTTAATGTATAATACCTTAAAGACGACTACTGCAAAAGTTAAGTATACAGAATACCCTAATGTTGGGCATGATAGTTGGATAAATGCATTTAATGAACCTCAGTTATTAACTTGGCTATTCTCTCAAAAGTTGGCAGCAAAAAAATAAGGTTAAAAGTCAATACTAAATCCGGCTGCTACAGTTCTACCTGGAGCACAATTATAATAACGTGAGCCAAACGCATTTAGGTCATTACCTAGACTATATTTTTCATTTCCAATATTGTCTAGAAGGATAAAGAAATCAAACTGCTTGCGTTTAATCTG
>CANGBH010000169.1 GCA_947451935.1 Chitinophagaceae bacterium | reverse complement strand
GTTATAGATATCACCGAAATCATCAGGTCTGTATGAAAACCCGTTATTGCTTGTGATGATGCTCAAATTATCTTGAAGGTATGAACATCCACTTGGTGTTGGTCCGAAGTTCCACTGAGTAAGATTTTTGGTAGCAACATTTCCCATAATTGGTCCCCAAGAAATTTCGCCAGTTCCATTTCCTGTATTGTAAGAGCTTTTTAATGTGCAAGCTGTTGTATATTTTGCTTGGTGAGATAGTCCTAGCGAATGACCACTTTCATGAGAGATCGCTTCAGCAATACGCTTTGCATCATTTGAAAGTCGATCACTGAATACGAAGCAAGGTGTATCGTCACCCCATGTAAATGATGTAACATATGCTATGCCAGATACTGAAGGATACCAATCACTTGTTGGAGTTATTACAACACGAATACGTTGATCAAGTGGAGCTGCTAAAAATTTCGCCAAGTCAGTCGTGACATTTATATCAAAAGGCCTGAAGTCTTCAGAAACCCTATTAAATGATTCCGTGATTTGATCGTCAGACATTCCAGCTGGTAAGCAATTGATTGGTGTTCCAAAATTCCACATCGAGCTACTTACGCTTTGACCATCAAAGTCTAGGTAGATTGTTGCTTTTGCAACAGGGTAGCTGTTTAGTGAAGGAGCGGCTTTTGTTTCTGATATGCCAACAAAAGTTAGCAAGGTTAGGATTGTGTAAAAGTATTTCATAGAAGGGTAATTATAGGGTTTGGTAAAGGATTTGGTAGGGGTAGGGTATAGGGGTAGGATTAAAAACGGGCCTATTCGACGATCATTTCTTTTAAGTTGATTTTTGTGAGTGAACTATTTCCAGCTAGTGGCTGGCCTTTGATTTCAAATCCATCTTCAGCAGTTCGACCAATAATGCGTCCAACGTATTTGATAGATTTATCATCATTTATTCTTTTTGATATAAAGAGTTTAACCTTATTATAATTTGTGCATTCGATTACAACAGTCTGCAAGTTTGCATACACCTTGTCATTCGATTTAATCATGCCAGTAAGGTGGAAATTCTGTGAAAACTTTACATTGATTGCAGATCCTGCATTCATGTTAAAGAGGCCTTCGATAACTTTATTATCGAAATTCATTTGCTCCGGTATGCCATCAAATAATCGTTGTGCATTTGTGCTTACGACAGCACCAACTGTGATTAAGAATGTGAATGCAATTGAGGTAATAAAGCTTTTCATGATTTGGATTTTTGAACGGTTACATGGCTATAACGGAGCTTTTTCTCATTATAGTATGCGCTTCGTAGAAATTCAAACAAATTGAGTATTAGTACCTAACTGGCGTAAGTTTCTTATTGCAGTAATTACGTATTTTGACGCGTAGATTTAATATGCGCCTGTAGAAAGCAGCACTAATGTGCAAGCATTTATGGCTTCAATGCCTTGATTTTCAGCTATATTTTTAACATTTTCATTTTCAGCACCCGGGTTGAAAATAATTCTGGTGGGATTAAGCGAAAAAATATAATCTATATATTCAGTTTGCCTTGTCGGATTCAGGTATAGTGTTACCGTATGAATATCATGAAAATCGATCTTCTCAGTGCCTACATGAACATCATTAATTTGAAATGCCGCCTTTCCAATTGCTTCAACTGGATGGCCATGTGAGCGTAAGCGGACAATAGCCATATGACTATATTGCTCAGGGTTAGTAGAGGCGCCAAGGACTAGTGTCTTTTTTGATGACATATTGTTGTAAATAAAAAAGCCGGTGATAAACCGGCTTTCAATGTTATGTTGTTATACTAGCATGGCGAGTGGATTCTCCATGTACTTTTTAAGTGTTTGGAGAAATGACGCTCCAACGGCTCCATCTACACTTCTGTGGTCGCAGCTTAGGGTCAATTTCATCACATTTGTTGTGGTGAAGCCTTCGCCTTTCTTGATAACAATTTCTTTAATCTTACCTACTGCCAAGATACAGCTGTCAGGTGGGTTGATTATGGCAGTAAATTCATCAATATCCATCATGCCAAGGTTTGAAATCGTAAATGTATTCCCTGTAAAATCTGATGGTTGAATTTTTTTATTTCTAGCCTTATCATAAAGTTCTTTAGATTCTGCGGCAATCTCTGATAAGCTTTTGTGGTCTGCAAAACGAAGCACAGGAACAATTAATCCTTCAGGTAAGGCAATGGCAGAACCAATATGTACATGGTCATAGGTTCTTATGAAATCACCCATCCAACTGCTGTTTACTGCAGGATGTTTTTTTAGTGATAACGCAGAGGCCTTAATGAGCATATCTTGAAAGGAGATTTTTGTTGGACTGAACTCATTCATTTGAGCTCTTGCTTTCATTGCATTATCCATGTTTATCTCCATCGTTAAATAGAAATGGGGCGCGGTGAACATGCTTTCACCAAGACGACGCGCAATGGTTTTACGCATTGATGTAAGTTGCGTATCAGTAAATCCTTCAACGCCAGAAACCGTTGTTTTAGCAACAGGCACTGCTGTACTTACTGCATTTGCAGAACCTTTAAATTCATCAACATCCTTTTTAGTAATGCGTCCTCCATCGCCTGAACCTGCTATTTGGTTCAAGTCGATTCCTTTTTCTTTTGCAAGCAATTTAGCTAGCGGAGATGCTTTTAATCTATTATCTGATGAGTTGGATATAGTATTGGCTGCTACCGGAGTGGTATGAGTTGTTTGCGGCTGAGGAGTTGATGACGGTTGTGCTGCTGCTGTTGGGGCAGCTGAACTATTAAGACCAGGTAATAAAGCTGATATGTCTGTTCCTGTCTTGCCTATGATCGCTATTACATCATTAATTTTTGCAGATTCCCCTTCTTGAACACCTATATATAAAAGAGTACCATCTGTATATCCTACTACTTCCATAGTAGCCTTATCAGTTTCCACGTCAGCGAGGTTGTCATCGCTTTTGACAAGATCCCCTACTTTTTTATTCCATTGAACAATTTTACCGGATGTCATGGTATCGCTTAGCAATGGCATCCTTATTACAGTAACGCCTAGTTGTTCTGGGGTTATTGATGAAATTGCAGTTGAGGTAGGTGCAGGTGTGGATTGTGTGCTAGGAGTAGCAACTGGTGCTTCAGCGGGTGTGCTAACTAAATAAGGTTGAATATCTTCACCTGGAGCTCCAACAATCGCAATAATATCATTTACTTTAGCTGCTTCACCTTCATTTATGCCAATATACAATAGGGTTCCATCCGCATAGCCTATAACATCCATGGTGGCCTTGTCGGTTTCAACATCGGCAAGCGAGTCATCACT
>CANGBH010000168.1 GCA_947451935.1 Chitinophagaceae bacterium | reverse complement strand
GCATCGGTTGATGCCAACTCTGGTACACTTAACGTATATGGAGATTGGTTGAATAATGGTTCCTTCATCGGGAATACAGGAAATATTGTTTTCAAAGGTGCTGATCAATCTATTGGTGGAAGCAACGCAACAAGTTTCTATGACATAACCATCAATGGTGCTGGAAACAAAACATTGGCACAGCCAATCACGGTTACTCATGCATTGACATTAACCAATGGTTATATTGTTGCCGATGCAACGAATAAAGTGATTATTAATAACAATGCAAATGCTTCAGGTGCATCCGACAATTCATTTGTGAAAGGACCTGTTCAAAAAATCGGATCTGCTGGATTGACAGATAACACCTTTACTTTCCCTACAGGGCAAACAGATAATCTATACGATCCAGTGAAGATCAAGTTCTTAGCAGCCTCAAATGATATTGCATTCACAGTTACACATTATCATAGTGCTACTAGTGCAGATATCCTACCAAGTTCAATTGCAATTACTCCGAGTAACTTAAATGCAGATGCTAAACGATTGACCGTAATCAAAACAAATGAATACTGGGATATCCATAATGACAATGTGGGCACAGGTGATATCTTAGGAACCTATGGGGTTGATGTTACCATGCACTATCATGATGATCCAACTGATTCTCGTAACCCAACGTATATGTATATATTGCATAATAATGGAACGCAGTGGGAAGTGCCAAACAAGAAAAATCAAAAGGCAAACCGTGCAACATGGTTAGGTCCAAATGCATTTGAAATAGTGCTCCCAGCACAAAAATCATTCAGTGCATACACAGTGGGTGGAAGTGCATCAGCTTTACCCGTTACCATGATGAACTTCACCGCCAAAGCAACACCTGAAAGAACTGCATCATTAAATTGGTCAACGTCAAGCGAAACCCTAAACAAAGGATTTGCTATCGAACGTCAAGCAAGCAATGTAAATGGAAAGTATGAGCGTATTGGTTATGTTGCTACGAAAGCAATTAACGGAAACAGTCAGACTGCACTATTCTACAATTTCATCGACATGCATCCGGGTAATGGTGAAACTGCCTTCTATCGTCTCGCACAAGAAGATATGGATGGAACAATTTCATACAGCGAGGTTCGCGTTGTGAAGTTCAACGGACAAACAGTTTCCATGATCTATCCAAATCCTACAACGGGTATGGTGAACATCAACAGAACCGCAAACGGAAGCAAGATGAACATCCAAGTTAGTGATATGTCTGGTAGACTTATCCAGCAAATAAACAACGTAACGGATTCAAATTATAAATTAAACATCAACCATTCTGGTATGTACAACATCAAGTTGATCTATCCAGAAACAGGTGAGCAAACGATACAAAAAATCGTGGTACAAAAATAGTCGGACCTAAGTTTTCACTTTAGTCCACCTCCTAAGGAGTAATGGTTTAACCCATTTATTCTGATGGATGAAAAGCTCTCGCCTAACGGCGGGGGCTTTTTTTATGCATACAATTAAGTGACTATTTTGTAACTTATATTAATTCATGAATTCAAATTATCTTATTGTTAAGTTGGTTAATATTTTTTTAATCTGAATTTTGAGATTTAATTTTGACTAAATCAATGTATAACCGTACATCTTTCCTATGCTAAAAAAACCTAGTGTATTATTTTTTCTTCTCTTTATAGAAGGTGCGGCACTCATGGGAGTAGAAATGATGGGAGCAAAATTCTTAGCTCCTTTTTTTGGAAACTCATTGTATGTGTGGACAGCAGTGTTGGCGTTTTCTACATTGGGATTAACACTAGGTTATTATTATGGAGGGAAGCTTTCAATAAAAAATCAAAAAGAGAAACTACTCCTATCAATATTTATAACGGCTAGTATGTTGGTGGCCTTGATGCCTTTTTCTGCGTCCTGGCTGATTTCATTATCTTCTTCTTTAGGGTTGATCCCTGGCATTTGTGTTTCTAGTTTATTATTAATTTCTCCTCTCATGTTTTGTTTTGGATTAGTCGGTCCAATTTCAGTTAGCGCAAGTGCTAAAGAGGTGAACTCGATTGGAAAAACAGCAGGTCGCACCTATTTTATATCAACATTCGGAGGGATTTTGGCGACATTCTTTTTTGGATATTATGCGATACCTAATTTAGGGCTTACCCTTAGTGCCTGGATTACAGCATCTGCATTAGCAGGTGTTCCGATGCTATTTTTAGTATACCGAGGCTTCAATCGGAGTGAAGTGACAGAAAGCACTATCCATGAAGCGCCTCAAGATGGTAAATCACAAAAAACTGATCGCAAAAAAATAAGTCAAGTTGCCCCTAAAGTTAAGCCTAGTATTTTTTTATTTGTTATTGCTGAAGGAGCTGTGGTTATGGCGATTGAAATTTTTGCAGCAAGAATGCTTGCGCCTTATTTTGGTTCTTCATTGTATGTATGGGGAACTGTAATCGGCATTACGTTAACTGGCTTAGCATTGGGCTATTATATTGGGGGCCTATTGGGCGATAAATTTAATACCCGATTAATGATGCATGCTGTACTGTTGATTGCATCAATTTTTGTATGCTCTATGCATTTCATTTCAGAGCAACTGATTGGTGGATTAACCAGCGGTGATAGTAGTTATGCGCTAATTGGCATAAGTGCTTTTCTGCTTCTACCCCCATTGATTTTTTTAGGCATGTTGCCCTCTATGTTGATTCGATATCTTTCAACTGTTGCAAATGATGCAGGGGCCTTTACGGGTAAGGTATTTACACTAAGCTCTGCAAGTGGAATTTTTGCATTATTTTTTTTAGGGTTTTACATTATACCAAATTATGGACTTACCAATCCATCCATCTTTATTGGTTTTTCTGCGGGAATAATTTCATTTTTCGCTTTGATAAAAAAAAGGAAATATGCTGCATTTGTTTTTCCAATTATTCTATTCATTTCTATTTTGTTGAAAGCAGGAAATTTAACTACATCAGACATTACTATTCCCTATGCCTCAGAAGGATTATTAGGTCAAATACTGGTAACCGATATTGATCGTGTACATGTTGATGGTAAAACCGTAGAGACTAATAATCGAATTCTTTTGGTGAATAGAATGGGACAAACCAATGTCAATAAAACCACAGGAGTTTCCAACTGGAACTATATTCCATTTTCTACATCTGTGATGAGTAAAATGCCTGAGAATAGCAATGTATTACTTCTTGGTTTAGGTGGAGGCACGATTGCTAATAGTATGATTAATCTTACGTTTAATGTTGATGCCGTTGAGTTAGATGAAAGAATGCATGAAGTGGCTTCCAACTACTTCG
>CANGBH010000167.1 GCA_947451935.1 Chitinophagaceae bacterium | reverse complement strand
TCTTCCTCGGTGGTGTTTACTCGAATGGCTTCATCGCCCCCTAAGGCCAAGGCTTTCCTAATGATAGGTTCTGTTTCTGCTCCACCAATAGTTATCAAATGAATCCCGATTGATGCATCTTTCTCTTTAAGCTCAATAGCCCTTACTAGTGCGTACCACTCATCGTAGGGATTGATAATCCATTGTACACCGTCTGTAGCAAATTTCGTGTTGTTATCAGTGAAAGCTATTTTTGCAGTGGTATCTGGTGTTCTGCTGATACAAACAAGTATCTTCATGATATCAAATATTAATAGTGTTAAAGGTTGTCGAAACAACCATGGTTACAAATATACCCCTGGCATACTGATTATTTTCAGCAGGGTTAATTAAATTATCCCCAATGGACCGTATCGCATTTTTAACCGAATTTATTCAATCAAATCCACATGATTTGTTCAGCAAACATGCATTGGCATTGGAATGGATTAAGCAAGGGGATGATGACCATGCTTTGAAGTTGTTTCATGAAATTCTTTCAATTGATCCCCAATACGTAGGATCGTATTATCATATGGCAAAACTGCAAGAACGGGTTCAGGGTGGTCAAGTGGCTATGGATACGTATCACTTAGGCATTAAAGTGGCAGAATCGATTCACGATCAACATGCATTGCGTGAACTTAAATCTGCCTTGCAACAATTAACAGACGAAATGGAGGGTTACTAATATGCGTTTAGAAAATGACAACTCATCTTTTTCTTATCGGTTTAAACAGCATATCGATTCTGCTAAGTTGTGGAAGACGAACGACCAGCTATTTCTAGCATGTAGTGGCGGAGTGGACTCGGTGGTGTTGGCACACTTACTTAAGTCAGCCGGATTTCAATTTGAGCTCCTACATTGTAATTTCAACTTGCGTGGTGCTGAAAGTAATCGTGACGAAGAATTTGTTCGTTCACTTGCCATAGAGTTAGGTTGTAGCATACAGGTAAAATCATTTGATACCAAAAGTGAAATCCAGCATCATGGCAAAGGTGTTCAAGAAACTGCTCGGATGCTTCGCTATACTTGGTTTCATGAAGTCTTAACCGCTGATAGCCCGAAGGGGGTGGACAGGTGGTTGCTTACCGCACACCATCAAGGGGATCAAGTTGAAACGATTGCCATGAATTTTTTTAGGGGTACCGGAATTGCTGGGTTTCATGGCATAGTAGAAAAATCAAATCAATTGATTAGGCCATTGTTGCCCTTTACCCGAAAAGAAATTCTTGACTATGCACAAGAGCGTAAAATAAGTTGGGTAGAAGATCATTCAAATGCTGATGTTCACTATACGAGAAATCTTTTCAGGCATACTATTCTGCCAGAGATAAAAAATATTTTTCCTGAAGTAGAAAATAATATTATCAATAATGCTAAGCGACTCAGTGAAGTTGAGTTTCTTTATCGGATGCAAGTGGAAAAAATTAAAAGCGGACTACTTGAAAAAAATGGGAATGGGTTTAAAGTACCGGTAAAAAAATTAATGATCACTGAACCACTCGATACCATCTTGTATGAATTATTCAAGGAGTTTGGATTTTCAGTGGATCAATCCTATGAATTGAAAAAACTGTTTACTGCTTCAAGTGGAAAGTATATCCAATCTCATTCACATCGAGTATTGAAAAATAGAGATTGGTTGTTAATTGATGTCATCAATAATGCTGAGCCAGAAATAAAAGTGATTGAAGAGGGTCAACACAATATCTCATTTGATGGTGGGGTATTGCATTTCAAGACCATTGCAGGTGATAATAAGATAAATTCTAATGCTAATCAAGCGTTTATTGATAATCGACACCTTATCTATCCACTGCTTTTAAGGCCATGGAAGCCGGGTGACTATTTCTATCCATTGGGGATGAAAAAGAAGAAAAAAATTGCTCGATTCCTGACCGACTTAAAACTTTCAAAAAACGAAAAGGATAATCAGTGGGTGCTAGAGTCTGATAAAAAAATCATTTGGGTTGTAGGCAGACGAATTGATGATCGCGTAAAACTTACTCAAGGAACATCAAATGTCCTTTTTATTGAGCTTTCGGTTTAAGGTCTCCATACCAGTAGGATGCTGTAACGCCTCCATCCATTAAGAAATCACTGCCTGAAATAAACGTTCCAGCTTCTCCCATCAGTAATTCTGCTAAGGAGGCTACTTCATCAGGTGTACCTGCTCTTCCAACAGGTGAGGTTTGAATCATATTACGATACATATCGCCACGTGGTCCAGCCAATTCATCATTGGCTAAGTGGGTAATGATTATGCCTGGACTAATACAATTTACCCTTGCGCCGCGTTTGCCCCAGCGAATAGCCTCTGACATGGTTCGAAGTGAATTTCCTCTTTTAGCTAATTGATATGCATGAAGAGAATCTCTAATTTTTTCTAGTTGAAGGAAGGGAAGTGAAAGAAGATCTTTAGTCGGAGTTACGGCTAGTGCTTGATTTTCATCTGATGTAAGTGCCGGAAGTCGATGTCCTGATTGTGAAGCAATGATTACAGCTGATCCTCCTTTTGAAATAACATTGCCAAATTCTTCAAGCGCAACAGCAGTTCCATATAAATCTACTTCAAGTATTTTTTGAGGAGAAGCTTGAGAAGGGGATAGTCCTGCAGCTATAATTAGACCAGTTATATCACCAATGCTTGTTGCCGTTTTAACCAATTCTTGTAAAGATGTTTTCGATGAAAGATCAACAAGGCTGATACTAGTTTCAAATCCAGCATCGTTTAATATATTGGCAGCAACTTGATTGGATTCTTGTTTGATATCTGCGATCACAATATGTTTTCCAGCGCCAACTCTTCTAGCAATTGCGATGCCAATTGAGCCAGCGCCGATTAATACAATTACTTTTTTAGAGGAGCTTTTCATAATGTCAATTTACATCATAGTTTTCTTCGGTGCATAGAAAAAGAGGAGTGTTTATTACTAGAAACTTTGGATAAAGTATTGGAGCAAGTCAACATGTGTCACGATTTTTGCAGCAACATAGGTGAAAAGGATTCCGTATACCCCGCCCCAGAAATGCGCGCTGTGGCCGATATTTCCAGTTCCTTTTTTAGCGAGTGATGCAGAAAGTGCTAGAAAACAAAGCCCAAAAATATAGCCAGGTATTTTAAACGGTATAAAGAAGAATTGAATGGGCATTTTAGGTTGAATGGTGATGGCCGCAAAAATGACAGCCGATACAGCACCTGAAGCTCCTAACGATCTATAGAATGCTTTATTTTGATATCTAAAATAATCTGGCAACACAGCAAAAATGAGTGCTGTGACGTATAG
>CANGBH010000166.1 GCA_947451935.1 Chitinophagaceae bacterium | reverse complement strand
TGCTTATCAAATTTTTCAGTTTGCAAGGCAGGGTTAAATACCCTGAAATAAGGAGCCGCATCACAACCAGAACCTGCAGCCCATTGCCATCCCCCATTGTTAGCCGCTAAATCAAAATCCAGCAAATGCTTTGCAAACCAGGCTTCACCCCATCTCCAGTCGATTAACAAATGTTTTGTCAAAAAACTAGCGGTGATCATACGCACCCTGTTATGCATAAATCCAGTATTCAATAACTCGCGCATTCCGGCATCCACGATGGGATAACCTGTTTGGCCAGTACACCATTTCTCAAAATCATCTTCATTATTTCTCCATTGAATGTCATCATACGCTCGTTTGAAAGAAAGCCCTTTCCCCACACGAGGAAAATTCCATAAAATCATATGATAAAAATCGCGCCAAATCAATTCATTCAAAAAAACCTCCGACCGAGATTCAGCATACGCGGCCAACGCACGAATACTTATTGTTCCAAAACGCAGATGAACCCCAAGTTTACTTGTGCCTTCAATGGCAGGAAAATTTCGCTGCTCACTATACTGTGAAACGATCTGCGCTGGAAATAGCAAGGATGGAAACGGATGAACTCGCTTAACAAAACCCATGGATTCAAGTGATACAATACTATGGAACTGTATAGCATAACAATTAACAAGATGTTTGGCAGAAGGATAATTTGGCAAAGGATTTGTCACTAAATGTGCTTTCCATTTTCTACTATACGGAGTAAATACGGTATACGGCGTGCCGTCATCTTTTATCACCTCTGATTTTTCAAAAATGACTTGGTCTTTGAATGTATTAAATGAGACACCCTGTGTTGAAAGCATGGATTCAATTTGATTATCCCTTTCTAACGCATAGGGTTCATAATCGTGGTTAGTGAAAACGGCTGAAAGTTGATAGGTATCCAGCAAGGTTTTAAAAACATCGATTGGTGTATCATAATAAACCTGAATACTCGAACCAACCTGTGCAAAAGATTGCTGAAGCGATTCAATCGTTTCATGAATGAATTGAACCCTCAAGTCAAACGGCTTATCCAGCTTATCCAAAATATTGGGATCAAAAATGAAAATAGGCAAAACTGGTTTGCCTGAGGTTAAGGCTTGAAAAAGAGCGTGGTTGTCCTCAACGCGTAGATCTCTCCTAAACCAAAATACATTTACCTCAGGTTTTTGTAGCATGCTCTATAAACAACCAAAAAGGATGAAAGTTCTAGGAAAGTAAAATTGAGCTAAAGCCTTAATTACTCATGGGCTTATTCTCGATAAGTCCAGATTTTACGGCATACATAACCAATCCGGCTAGGGATTTAGCACCTGTTTTAACTTTGAGTTTGTCTCGTATGGCTTCTACAGTGCGTGGACTTAGTTCTACCAAATCGGCAATTTCTTTGGTGCTCTTTTCTTCACAAATCATTCGCAAAATGGCGATTTCCTTATCGGTAAGCTTCGCATCGATAGGCAAAGAAGCTTCAGCTTGACGCTTAACCCTTAAGCCATCAATTAAAGCGATATTGGTCAGTTGATTGAAGAAATATTCCTGTTCATGCACTGTCTTAACTGCCTCATAGATAACTTCAGAATCTGAATTTTTAGTGAGGTAAGAATTAGCGCCTAACTCCATGAGCTTAGAAATCATGGAATGGTCATTATGCATGGTGAGCATGATTACCTTGATTTCTGGATAGAGTTTTTTTATTTCTGGCAAGGTTGAAATACCGTCCATTACAGGCATTTGAATATCCAATAAAATTACATCTGGTTGAATATGCTTTAAAACGGTTAATAATTGCATGCCATTATCAGCTTCTGCAATCATTTTGATGTCCTTGTGCATAGAAAGCGCAGTCTTAACACCAGCTCTAAACAACACATGGTCGTCGGCAATAACAACTTTGATAGGATTATTCATAAACGGTTAATTTGAATGGTCTTTTTAGGAAATAGGGATTTAATTATGCAATGTTAGGCTATTTATCAAATTCGATATATCGTAGAACTACTCATTTATTCCCTGGTGGAAAACACGGCTTTTCAATTTCTTCAAAACAAATATACGCAATTGGTTGGATATCAGGAGTATAGACAAAATATATGAGTAGTTGCAAGTTAAGAAAATGAAATAAATGGGAAAAAAACCATAATCGATGTGTTTTTTACCACAATTAAAAGGTTAAAAAGCTAGCATCAGTTATTTTGCTTAGTTTAATTTTAATATTCAAATTAAAACAATTGACATTAATATCAATCATATCATACTGCATTAGAGTACTAATGATTACAATAGCTTTGGTAGCATTATTTAAAGGTATCAAGATCTTCAAGAAAAGTAATCTCATAAAAATATTTACTCTACTTCTCTTACTTTCCTCTCTAGATGGTCTAACATATTTTTTCCTAATTGATATTTTTTTAAGGGAAAAGATATTCTATTTGGTATCACCAATAATTCAAGGTTCTTATTTGTTTACAGAGTTCATAACAATCTGTATTTTTTTTGCTTCTGTACTGAAAGACACTTTCATTAAAAAATCATTAATAGCTTGTATAATAGCTTTTACAGTTGCTGTGTTATTTTGCTTATTAAATCAAAACAACCCCTTTATTGAATTTTATTTAATTTTTATAATTACAGAAGTTGTTGTGGTAAATATTTGCTTTGGTATTTTAATGATTAAGCAAGTAAAACATGATGGGATAATTATACATAAATACGAAATCCTTATGGCAAAAGGGATTTTCATATTTATAAATTTGACTGCACCATATTATGTCATTTCAAATTATTTAGGCCCAAAATACAATCAACTTACTCAATTGCTTAACCCTATAAATGACATTGGATACATAATATTATTTTTCATGTTTTTCAAAGCTTTCAAATGGATCCAAATCAACTCGAAATAATTTATATTATATCAATTACTACATTTATAATATTAATTGCGATTATAATAACCTTAATCGCTTTAAGTGAATATAAAAATAGAATTCAAAAATCAAAAAACGAATTTGCTTCCCTAAGGCTAATTCATGAAAAAGAATTACTTTCTACACAACTCGAAATACAAGAAGAAACATCACATAAAATTTCTCGTGAAATCCATGATAATATTGGACTTGGGCTAACCTTAGCTAAGCTTCAAATCAGCAATTACATTGACTCTCATAAGATTAATGACCAACTACTCGACTCATCAATTCACTTGATCAGCAAGTCACTTGTAGACTTAAATGATATATCTAAATCGCTGGACGGAAATCAATTGGCCTCATACGGTCTGATTAATGCAATTGAATCTGAAGTTTCCGTATTAAAAAAATCAGGC
>CANGBH010000165.1 GCA_947451935.1 Chitinophagaceae bacterium | reverse complement strand
GTTAACAATGATATGGTCCTGGTCGGTTTCATTTGGCAACCACTTACAACGTTCCATGTTAACAATGATTGTTTTTATCCTTTACTCTATGGGTACATTGACTTCATCTTTAATATTTTGTCCAATGATGCCATCAGAAGTTAATCCATGTCTAATCTGGAATTTTTTTATACCGTCGGATAGTGTTGAATCAAACAAACTACTACCATTGTCTTTTTCAATATCTCCTAGCAGGTAAAGTTTTTTTCTTACTAATGAAATTGTGTGTGATGTGTCACCAAGATGTAGTGGCTTTTTCTCAAAAGGGATTCTTTTCCATGTGTTATTTTTTTCTATTACAGAATAGGCCTTAAGTTTCTCTTGTAATTTAAGATACTCTGGGTACATCAGTTTTTCTATTTCATTTGTCTCACCATGTAATAGTGACTTTAACAGAGTGTCGTAATTTGATTTTTTTCTTGGGATGAACCATTCATTTGCTTTACTGTCTTTTTCATTTAGTCCATCAACGACACTATTTGCGTATGATAAGTATTGACAGGTAATCATCAATTCTCTTGAAGTAATATTACCATCATATTTGCTTTCCATCATTTTTTTGTATTCTTCCAAATAAGGAGCATCATATGGTATGCCATGATCAATTAGTTGAATAATTCGATTATGCAAAATGTTTGTTTGTTCAATTAGGCCTCCCTGCTTATGCCAAGCATAAGTATATCCTCTGTTTGAATAAAAGTTTATAAGTTCTTTTTTTAATTCAGTAAAGGATGGGTGAATTGAAATAAATCTCTCAATCCACGTACTGTCGAATTCTATATTATTTTGGTTGTTAAAATTTCCTACAAGTACACTGTTGGCTGCTGAATCAAGAAGTAAAATGGATTGTTTTTCAAACCTGACGTTTTCAGCCTTTTGTTTGCTGTTGCAGGCGTTGATGGCAAGCAATATAAATATCGCAAATGCAGGGTGCATAATTGAAGGTACACTCTATTGAATTATTTTTAAATGATTCAATCAATCTAAGATTGATTATCTAGCAAAAGGTATTTTACAAAAAAAGCCTCCCTTGTGAGGAGGCTTTTTTCTGGAATGTGATTTGTGTTATTCCGAAACGATTTCAAGAGAAATTTCTGTTTCATTTCCGTTTCCGAAATCAACCTTGGCTTTGAATGTGCCTAGTTCTTTTATTTCGTCAAGAAGTTGAATGCGTCTGCGGTCAATCTCGTAGCCTTTTTGTTCCCTGATTGCTCTAGCAACCTGAACATTCGTTACGCTACCAAAGATTTTACCAGTTGTTCCAGTTTTAGCTCCTATTTTCAAGGTGCCATCCTGTAACGCAGTAATCACTTTGTTGATCTCTGCAAGCATTTTGTCTTCTTTCTTTTTCAATTGTTTAAGACGCTCTTCAAGTTGTTTCAGGTTTGAAGGAGAAGCCTCAACAGCCAATTTTTTAGGAATCAGAAAATTACGGGCATAGCCGTTTTTTACTGTTACTACTTCATTTGAACCGCCAAGATTGTTTACGTCTTGAATTAAAATAATCTGCATAATTTTTTTTTAAAAGTTTTACCAACTCCAATCTTGATTACTCAAGACTGTCTCACCAATGGGTGATTAGGTCAGAGGTTCTACTTCAACAAATCAGTTACATAAGGTAACAAGGCCATCTGACGTCCACGTTTAATGGCTTCAGAAACCTTACGTTGATATTTCAAAGAGTTTCCTGTTATACGACGAGGAAGCATTTTCCCTTGTTCGTTCAGAAATTTCTTAAGAAATTCTCCGTCTTTGTAATCGATGTAGCGGATACCATATTTCTTAAAGCGACAGAATTTTTTTCTGGGCTTTTCGGTTTTGATCGCCGTAAGGTACTTGATGTCATTTGCTTTTGCCATGATATTATCCCTCCACTGCTTTTTCGGTTCCGGTAGATACACCACTTCTCTTTTTAATGTTATACTCGACGGCGTACTTATCGAGTTTGATAACAATGTGACGGAGTACCTGCTCGTCACGCAGTAGCTGAATCTTCAGCTTTTCATTCATGTCGGATGGCGCTACATATTCCATTACCCAGTAGATTCCCGTAGTCTTCTTCTGGATGGGGTAGGCCAGTGATTTCAACCCCCAGGGGTTGCTGTGTACAATTTCACCAGAATTAGATTTGATGAAATCGACAAATTTCTTCTGAGCTGCTTTAAATTCCTCTTCACTCAGAACAGGGGTAAAAATCACCATCAATTCATAATTTTGCATAAACCCTGTATTTTTTTTGATTTGATAATGGGGTGCGAAGGTAAGTATTTTAGGCTATTTGAGGGCAATAAATATTCTTTTTTTCTCATTTCTTGATGAAATTCTTTCTTTTTGGCTGTGTCATCCTGTCAGCACATCACTTATGGCATTCATTTTGACCTCCCATTGAAAATTATTCTTATGCAAAAAGGCCAAATACGAGTTCAAACGGAGAACATTTTTCCCATTATTAAGAAATTCTTGTACAGTGAGCATGATATTTTTCTCAGAGAGTTGATTGCTAATGCCGTAGACGCTACCCAAAAACTGAAAACATATGCCTCCACCGGTGAAGCAACAGGGGAGTTAGGTGAATTGCGTATTGATATCATCTTGGATAAAGAGGCGAAAACGCTAACTATTGCTGATAGAGGTATAGGAATGACTGCAGAGGAAGTAGATAAATACATCAACCAAGTCGCTTTTTCAAGTGCTGAAGAGTTTTTGCAAAAATACAAGGGACAAAACGAGGCTAATATTATTGGGCATTTTGGACTTGGCTTTTACAGTGGTTTTATGGTGAGTGAAAAAGTAGACCTGCACACCTTGTCTTATAAAGAGGGTAGCGAGGCTGTAATTTGGGAATGCGACGGAAGTCCCGAATATAGTTTACAGCCTAAGGAAAAGGTTGAACGAGGCACCTCCATTACACTTTATATCAATAGTGAAAGTGAAGAGTTTTTGGATGCATTTCGTATCAAAACTATCTTAGAGAAATTCTGTAAGTTTTTACCTGTCCCCATCTTTTTTGAAGACAAACAGATTAATACTACATCCCCAGCATGGGTAAAAAAGCCAGCAGAATTGACGCCAAAGGATTATGAGGACTTTTACAAATTATTATATCCTTATAACGAGACCCCATTGTTTTGGATACATCTTAATGTTGATTATCCTTTCACCTTAACAGGAATTTTATACTTTCCAAAGATTAAGCAATCGTATGAAATTCAAAAAGATAAAATTCAATTATACAGCAATCAAGTTTTTGTTACAGATGAAGTAAAAGATATTGTTCCTGAGTTCTTAATGTTATTGCAAGGGGTTATTGATTC
>CANGBH010000164.1 GCA_947451935.1 Chitinophagaceae bacterium | reverse complement strand
TTGGGTCAAAGTTGATTGGCTTAATCATCCAGCCATCTAATACAACATCACCAATATCGACTTTAAAGAATTCTTTTGGTTTTAATCCAAGGGCATCGATTTTGGCTTTCAGTTCACTATTGTCTTCAAGTAATTTTATCTCCTTATGTGTGGCTAGGTTAATAAGAGCTATTCTTCTCGGTGTAGTTGAATTTTCAAATGTATGTATCGCATATTTTGAATCAGCTGAAATTTGGTAGCCATGGTGGCCGATCATAGATGAAGGAGAAACGCGTTCAGCCTCACCTGTTCCATCTATTCTGCTGCGGTATAGATAGCGATGGATATAACTTTCTGGCGATGCGATATAGTAAACAAATCCACTCACCGGATCAATGCAATCGATATTGATCACATCAAAATTTCCTTTTGTGATTAATGAAGACTCTTTGCCATCTCTTGAAACTTTATACAAGTGAATCCATCCATCTTTTTCACTTGTCCAGGTAAAATATTTCTCATGGTCTAACCACTTGATATTATCATGTATATCAAGAAATGCCTCGTCTTTATCGGTTAGAATATTATTCAAGGACATCGATATCACATTGCCAACCCATACATGATTAGTATTTTGAAGACGGTTGAGTTGTTGAATCATCACCTCGTTTGAATTTGGGATGAAGTCCATGCGTGCGATATAGTTGTTGCGAGGGTCTCCAGGTATAGCAAACCATTTTGTTTTACCTCCAGCAACAGATACTACGCCTACTTTCACATCAGAATTTGTTGTTCCTACTTTTGGATAAGGAAGTGGAATCGGTTTTGAGTAGATTGAATCTACATTATTGATCATGTAAAATGTGCCAACACCTTTAGTGTTCGATTGCCAATAGGCAATTGTTTTTCCATCGGGGCTCCACCTGAAACCATCTCTGCAATCCAACTCTTCTTCATATACCCAATCAAAGGTTCCATTGATGATATTGTCGCCACCATCTTTGGTAAGTTGTGTAATAGACCCTGTAGCTAAGTCTTCTGAATAGATATTCAATTTGCTTACGTAAGCCACTTTTTTAGCGTCTGGTGAAAACTTAGCAAACATTAATGTTGCTTCTTCTAATGTCTTTCCCACCTGCTTCAATGATTTACTCTCTATATTCAATACCCAATAATCACCTTTTGTATGTAAGCGCCATACTTTTCTGGTATTGGTAAAAATCAATAATTTTTTGTTGTCTTCAGACCAGGTATAATCTGCTATATAAAGAGGCTTTGTTTTTCCTGCTGGAATTAGTTCTGTTGAACTGATCAATACAGTTCTTGCGCCAGATTCAACATCATACACTACAATATCGTATCCACTTGTTTTGGAATTGTATTCCAAGGTTGAATAACCCTTATTGTCTTTCATCCAACGCAGTTGTCCAACACCCTTCGATCCATATTCATAGTTGGTGTAGATATCCTCTAGCGTGAGTTGTTTGTTTTGTGCAATTAGAGGTTGTTGAAACAGCAACATGAACCCCAAAACAATAGCCATTGAAAATCCTCTTTTCATACAATTGATTTTAACCATAAATTTATTTCTTTATCTACTCAATTTGCTCATTTAATTACATCCATTTCGAAGATAGACCAGTTGTACTTCTCGTCGCTACCGAGTTGACTAATTTTTATATACCGCCCTGATTTTTTGGGGAAGATGATGTTCGTTATGCCCAATTGTCCGGATCCTTCTGCGATTGAATTGCTCCAATGAGTTCCATCATCAGAAATTTCTACTCGATACGATTTTGGTGTATCCCAAAGTGCCCATGTATTATCCAATACTATTTTATGAAAGGTTTCTTGTTTTTTCATATCCACCATGAACCACTGTCCAGGGTATTGTTTTTTCGACATATCCCTCCAACCAGTCCAGTGATCACCATCAATGGCATTTTCTGCAGGAACAGGAATAGGGATGTTATCGCCGCTAAATGGGTAAGAACTATCCGGGACAGAAGCGGTGGCGGTCCAGTTCTTTTTTTCAAGCTTGATTTCTTTCTGCTCTTTTTCAGGCAGTGCTTTTGGTGAATTCATGTTAACGATTCCATGTCCCACTACATTCCATTCTCCTGCTTCTGCTAAAAACATGATGTACTGCTCATCTTCTCCGGCAAATGTTATTCCATCTATAGTTTTCTTGAATGAACCATTCCAAGCTAGCTTCCCGTTAATGTAAATGTTTTGTATGGTGGTAAATGATTTTTTTGGAATGCCAAGAACAGCTTCTGTATTAGCTGGACAAATTACATTGAGCTGATATTGTTTAGCTGTTTTGTTGATGGACGCAGTGACATTGCCTTTTATGGTTGGCACAACAACCTTGATCTGTTTTAGAAAAGCTTCTTTGGGAAGCACTTGAAATTTTTCCCATCCTGGTTTGATTGGTGAAACGCCGGCAATAGTTTGTGATAAATTGATGACGGGAGGATTCCATCCATGATTGAGTGATGATCCTTCGTCAAATGAATCAACCCATGAAGCCCACCATCTATCATAGTGCTCCCATAGTGTGGTAAAGCTGGCAGGGATCATGGTGCGGTATCGATTATACATACGAAGCAAGGCGTATTCTTCTTTTCCTATGCTGCATAACGCTTCAAACACCCAACGATCAAAAAAAGAACTCGAGTATGTTTTTTTTGTGAGCACATTATTGTAAATCGATTCCCATTTTTCTTTGTCGGCTAATCCAGCATTGATGGCCATCGCATTGGCTCTATCATCTGGCTCATTGACCTGATCAGACATATAGAATCCATTTTTCCAAAAACGGCTGTTGAATGAATTTTTAATGCTATCCATTTTTTGGTTAATCTCCATAGTGTCAACATCGTTTCCGCTTAACCGAGCTATTTTTTTTAATGTGCCTAAGTCGATATACATAAAACAGCTTTCAATCACGGCAATGTCTTTGTTGTCTTTACCCCAATCATACCATTGATTTTTCTTTCCCGGTTTATAGGTATTGAATAAAAAGTTTTTCGTTTGAGGGTATATGCTTTTGATGGATTCTATGTCTCCACTATGTAGATAGTAAAACCATAGTCCATACTCTCCCAGAAATTCAAGTTGTTGTCCTGGATAAAACGTTGAATCAAGTGGCCTCAATACAAGCTCTTTGCATAGCCGATGCGATTTTTCATCGAATGCATAAAAGCATTGATTTAATTCAGGTGTTCCATCTCCCCAAAAGCCAACGCGTTCACGGTCTGGACAATCATAAAACCAATCCCTCATGCATAGGTAGGCTGTTCGTGCACCTTTCTTCCATAGTATAGTATAATCGTTGTCGTTGCATTCAAAGGATCCTGTAAACTCCGTATCAAAGCCAG
>CANGBH010000163.1 GCA_947451935.1 Chitinophagaceae bacterium | reverse complement strand
ATCATGGGATATGCAGGGATTACAAGCCAGGATGTTGCGCCACATTCTATCGACATATTTCATCAAGCCTCCATCAATCAGATTCAAACTAACTTAAGTAATAAAGCATGCCCTGTAACGACAAGCATTGCTGGAAATAATGCAACCCCAGTTGTTGCCGCAATGTCAAATTATACCATTCCAAAAAGTACACCTTTTGCACTAACTGGTTCTGCTACAGATACGAATGGAGATCTACTAACCTATTGCTGGGAACAAAACGACAATGCCTCTTCCACTCAAACTGGCAGTAACAGCGTAGCTAGTGCTACCAAGGCAACTGGACCAAATTGGATTTCAACAAAACCTTCTGTTTCCCCTACACGCTACTTCCCACAAATGGCAACGATATTAGCTGGAAAACTTATAACAGGTCCATTAACAGGGGGCGATGCTGTTGCTAACACTGAGGCCTTAAGTTCAGTAGCCAGAACACTAAACTTTAGACTAACCGTTAGGGATAATGTACCCTATAGTTCTGTTGCACCCATTACCGTTGGACAAACGGCGTATACAGATGTAGCGGTTACTGTTAATGCTAATGCAGGGCCATTTGAAGTTACATCACCCAATACGGCAGTGACATTGGGTATTGGAACAACACAAACCATTACATGGAATGTAAATAATACGAACGCTTCTCCGATAAACTGCGCCAATGTGAAAATATCATTGAGCACAGATGGGGGACTAACCTTTCCTACAGTATTAGCAGAAAGTACTCCAAATGATGGAACGGAAGATCTTCTATTACCCTCTACAGGAACCAATACAGCGAGAATTAAAATCGAAGCAGTTAACAATATATTTTTTGATGTAAGCAACACTGATTTTATTATTGGTCAACCACCACTATGTGGTGATCCAACAGGACTTAACACCACAGCTATTGGAAGCAATAGTGCTACATTAGGATGGAATGCAGTGACTGGAGCAACAGGATATTCTGTAGATTACAAACTCAATACAGCTGGCACTTGGACAAATTACTCAAGTTTGCAAGCAACAACCACAGCAACAGTAAATAGCTTATCCCAATCATCATTGTATGATTGGAGAGTAATAGCTACTTGTCCTGCAGGAAATGGGAATTATGTGGCAGCCCAATTCACGACCACTACCCCAACCTGCCAAAGCGCTTATGATTCAAGTGCAAATGGTACAACAACCGGAGCCGCTAGGATTCCATTCAATACCGATATAAAAGGACAGATTAATCAAAAAAGTGATATTGACAACTACAAGTTTGTTATCACTACTGGCGGTTCAATAACCATAACACTTACTACATTACCAGCCAACTATAATCTTAAACTATTAAATAGTGCAGGTACTCAAGTAGGTATATCACAAAAAAGCAATACGAGCAATGAAAGCATAAGCTATACAGCTACTGCAGGAACCTATTATGCACAGGTATACGGAAGCAGCACCAATACATTTAATGCGACATCATGCTATACGCTAAAAGTAGCGTTAGGTACTGCCACCAAATTAACGACAACACTTCCTGCTGTATTTAATCCACAAAATGGAAATGATGCATTAAGTGAGTTGAGTAATCATCAAATAGCTATTTACCCTAATCCATTGAAGAATATGTTAAATGTGAATATGAATGCGATAAAAGGAATGACGGATATCAAATTATATAATCTGAACGGCGAAATGATACTATCTAAAAAGACTATACAATCAAACAATCAACTCAATCTTTCAGGACTAATAAATGGTGTATATGTAATAGTTATATCCAATTCAGATGGAATAATATCTAGACAGAGAGTTGTGAAGCAGTAATTAAGTAAAGTATCACTATTAGCATTCGAATTTAATGAATAAGGGATAGGAACCTTTATCATCATTAAACTACTTATTCAAGTTTTGATTGAAGACATTGTCTTTTAAATCTTGGATAAATATCTTGTTGAACGTGGGTATTGCTTTCCAGGATAATAGATTATTAGACAATAAAAAAAAGTTCTTATAGTCATTTGTCAACGTTGAAGTATCATATGTGAAATAAGGCAACTTATATTGAGAGACTAACTGAACAATTTTATCGTCGTACTTACTCAATTCAACATTAGCATCATAATAGCCTTTATATGTAGGCAACTTATAAAGGATTAGCTGAATATTATTATCCCTACAAAGAGTAAGAATTTTTAGAAAATACTTTTCCTCTACAGGACTCCATTGATAATGCTGAACTTTATACACCAAAGATTCTGGAGAATTAACTGTATCTGAAGAGAATGGAGCAGAAAACCCATCAATTGAAGGAGGATTTTCTTTATTCAAAACACTATACCCGGCAGCATCAAGAATTTTAAACAACGTAAACGTGTTATAAAAAGAATACTTCAAAAAAGGAATTTTTGAAAATTTAGTATAACCAGGATCTAACTCTTTAACAACATTATATACTACTGAATCAGAAAGAAATGCCTCGTGCTTGTATGTAGTTAATAATTTATTGTCAACATGAGAAAATGACTCAGGGGAAATATGCAGAATAACATATTTAGGATGCTTTTGATACTTTAGGTATTGATGCAAGTACAGATAATTATCTGCAAATCGAGTCCCTACTTCTCCTAAATTATACGTTTTGTATCCAGTAGCACTATCAAACATTTTTGGGCTCAACATCATCTCTGCTTCACATGCTCCAATAATTAAAATATCAGCTTTGATTTCCACCTGACTTATATAGCTACTCTTCAACTTTGGATATCGCTTCATCAAATAATCAGATCCCTTCTCTGCCAAAAACAGGAAAGACATACTAATTAAAATAATTATTGTTAACTTTTTCCACATAAGCATTTATCAAAAGTTCATATAAATGAATCGAGTACCACTATTAAAAACTCCAAAAATGAGTAGAAATATAATCATGAAAGTGATAATCGGCACACTGAATTTGGGCTGATTGAGTCGTGCAAGTATTTTGCTTTCAAAAAACAAATACAACACTGCAAAAATAACCCCTATACGTAGGCTGAATACAAAATCCATCTTCCAATCAACCCCATGAACCAACCAACTAACAAAGCTAGTATTGGGCCAAAAATGAGACCAATCAAACAGTGTATTCAATAACCTTTTTGCATCGGAAAGTGAATTTGATCTAAAGAATAGATTTGAAAAAGAAACCATGATAAATGTAAGAGGCGTAAAAATTAACGCGTAATAATATGGCGTTAACTTTTCATTCAACTTAATTAAATCCTTCTTTAGAAAATTTTCGACGATTAAATAAACGATATGCAAACAACCCCATATTATATAGGTTACTCCAAACCCATGCCATACTGAACTTATT
>CANGBH010000162.1 GCA_947451935.1 Chitinophagaceae bacterium | reverse complement strand
TTCTTTAGGTAGATCAAATTGAATCATATTGATTTTTTTTAGAATTTGGGTTAGAATATTGAAATCTTGGTTTTGTTTTTTTACAATTGTTTATCGCCTTCCTCTTTGAACAAATCAATCAGACCATCTTTGATTGAGTTCATGAAATCAGAAAGTGTTTTCCTTCCTTTAACTTCTACAGGTTGCGTTACTTCTTCTTCTTTTAGAGTCTCAGTTTCAGACAATCGACTTTTTAATGCAGTGCGCTTTTGCTCAACATGAAGTCTATTTAAATTATTCTCATAAACATTGTACCCTTTGAGGATTAGACCTATACAAGTAGAATACATAGGTTTTTCTAATCCTGGAAAATGATTAGCGGCTAAATGTTCATTAGGGTAGCCTATTCGCGCGTTCAGTCCCGTAACATATTCTGTAAGCTGAATCAAATGTTTGAGTTGTGCACCACCACCAGTTAAAACAATACCACCATTTAACATTTTGCTATCTAGACCAACTTGTTTTAAATGGAAAGTAACAAAGGCTAAAATCTCACTCATTCTAGCTTGTATGATTCCAGCTAAATTTTTAACACTAATGTCACGAGAAGGCATCCCACGCAAGCCAGGTATTTTTATAAAGGCGTTATTTTGAGCCGCATCAGCTAATGCACTTCCGAACTGAATTTTCATTTGCTCGGCCTGTGTCTTTAATACGCCCAACCCTAATTTGATATCCGTAGTGATATTCTCTCCACCAAAAGGAATTACTGCAGTATGCTTTAAAATACCTTCATAAAATACCGCTAGGTCTGTTGTTCCACCACCAATATCAAGAATTGCGATTCCAGCTTCGATGTCCTGTTCACTCATAACTGCAGCAGAAGATGCAAGTGGTTGAAGTACGAGATCTTTTACTTTCAATCCAGTTTTTTCAACACTGCGATTTATATTCCGTATTGCGTTACGATCACCAGTGATGATATGGAAATTAGCGCCGATTTTTACGCCGGTATATCCTATTGGATCCGCAATATTTTGGAAATTATCTACTGTAAACTCCTGCGGAATAACATCAATGATTTGATCGCCCGCAGGGATATATGTTTTATATTGATCTGCTACAAGTTGATCAATTTCAAATTGCTTGATTTCATCATCGGTGGAACGCCTAACGATATCCCCTCTAGTTTGCAAACTTTTAATATGATGCCCTGCAATACCTACATAAACCTCGTTGATCTCTAGTCCAGGATTAGACTCATAACAATTTTTCAATGCCGTTTCAATTGCCTTTATGGTTTGGTCAATGTTCAAAACCATACCATGCTGTACGCCATTACTACTTGCTAATCCAAATCCGAGGATTTCAAGTTTTCCGAATTCATTTTTTCTGCCTGCAATTGCAGCGATCTTAGTAGTCCCAATGTCAAGGCCTACTATGATTGGTTGATCATTTGTCATAGCTGTCTGTTTACTGATGTTATGTTGAAAAGTGGATGAAGAATTTTCTTGTGAGTTATTCATGTGTTTATTTTTTCTTAGGGATGTTGGGGGTTTTTGATTTATTTTTTTGAATAGGTAAAGTGACTTTAGTATTTAATTGTCCTACTTTTTCATTTGGCTTGTTCACCACTGACTTAATCTGAGTTGAATCAGGTGTTTCTGGGGAAGGCGAATCTTGAACAAATGTTGAATCCATTACTTTGTAACTCGAATTTTTTCTAACGCATACAGCTTGATCGGTAAATTGCAAATCAATTTTTGCGTAATTGCTCCAAGCATTCTCTTTGTTCAAATATTGATAGAGAACTTTCAATTTTGTGAAGACATTTTTCCAATCATCTCTTTCACCCAGTAGAATATTCTGATCTCCAACTTGAGTTGTTAATTCAAATGTTCCATCGGGAGAAATGTTAATTGTCTCCACTTGAGCCATCCAAAAACTATCCTCTAGAATAAATTCTGAAAGTGATACAACTCGCTTAAGTATTGTAGAATCCTTAGATGTGGCACTTGCAGGATTAATATAAAAATTAGTGTAAACTGGTAATGATATAATGTCATTCGACTTTACTGGTAAAATTGAATACGATTTATCCAGGAAGAATGAGTTCCCATCTGGGGTAAATCCTCTTGCAATTGGAGTTCGCTGTTGAACATCGATATGAAGTGTTCTATGTTGATCAAAGTAAAAATCGGAAGAAAGTACCCAAGGATTTTTCTCAAGTTGTTTTTCAAGTTTACGCAAATTAAATAAGGATGGCTTTTTGCCATATTTAAATCCGTTTTTCTCTTCAGGCCATAATGATGAAAATATTTCTCCTTCATCAAGCATCTTGTAGGCTTTATTGTCAATTAGCTCTATTTCTACTTTTTTACATAAAATAGAATTTTCAGTCTTAACTGCACTCACAAGTAATGTCACTACCCCTGCCAGGAGCAAACCCCAAGCAACAAGGCCTAAAACATGATATATTTTCTTTTTTGCAATCATGACTTACTTGTCAATGCGTTTTTTAAAGGCTCAATTAATTTGTCGATATCTCCAGCTCCAGCTGTAATGAAAACTTTTTCTTTTTTATTACTAAGCAATTGAACAACTTCGTCTTTTCCCACTAGGCTAACTTTGGCTTTCATCATGCGAGAAATCAAGCTACTATCTACCCCTTCAATCGGCAACTCCCTAGCTGGATAAATAGGTAATAACAACACTTCGTCAGCCAGATCAAGACTCTCTGCGAAACCTTGAGCAAAATCTCTTGTCCGAGTAAACAAATGTGGTTGGAACAAAATGGTTAATTTGTCATGTGGGTACAATGATCTTACTCCAGTTATGAGTGCCCGCAATTCTTCCGGATGATGTGCGTAGTCATCGATATATACTTTATCATCTGATTTGATGATAAATTCGAATCTTCTTTTTACACCTTTAAAATCTGCAACTGCCAATTTTATTTTTTCCTCTTCTATACCCAAATGTTTGGCAATAGTTATAGCCACCAATGTATTCTCTACATTATGTAAGCCCCCCATATTCAATTTAAGTCCATTAAGTTGCCATCCACTTCCAATCACATCGTAATGGTATACTCCATTTTCTATTTTTAAATTAGCTACATGTATATCAGCAGCGCTATTGTCAAGATGATATGTAAAATGATTTGCTGCCGATAATTCAGCTTCACGCTGTATACCTTTCTTAGAAATTAAAAGTCCTGAATCCTTTAGGTTGCGAGTAAATGCTAAGAATGATTGCTCCACTTCATAAGGCGTTCCATATATATCGAGGTGATCTGCGTCCATAGCAGTAATCGCTATGATATTAGGATATAGCTTGAGAAAACTTCTGTCATATTCATCTGCTTCAATAACGCAAACAGGCTTAGGATT
>CANGBH010000161.1 GCA_947451935.1 Chitinophagaceae bacterium | reverse complement strand
GCTCCCGCCTTACCACGTTTAGTAGTAACTAAGATAACCCCGTTGTTTGCTCGAGCACCATAGATTGCGGTAGCTGATGCATCTTTTAATACATCGATGCTTTCGATATCACTTGGATTAATACCTGCTAATGGATTTGATTCCGTTGCACTTGATGTATTTACCGTTATTGTACTTGTATTTGTTGCTACAGGCACCCCATCAATAATCCAAAGTGGTTGGTTATTACCAGCAGTACCGATACCACGAATTCTCACTTCTATTGGAGCACCAGGGTCACCACTACGATTGGTAACGTTTACACCCGCTAACTTTCCAGTCAAAATTTGATCAGGACTTGTAAAAGGCTGGTTTGCAAAATCCTTTTTGGAAATCGAACCTACAGCTCCGGTTAAGTCAACTTTACGCTGAGTTCCATAACCAATTACTACTACTTCATCCATGCTTTGGGCCTTGGCAGATTTAACAAGCTGTACATTTAAAACAGACTGACTGCCTACCTTCATTTCTTTATTGGCATAGTTGAGAGAACTGATTATAATTACTGCATTACTTCCGTCTACATTAATAGAGTAACCGCCAGAAGCGTCAGTAATTGTTCCCATACTGGTTCCCTTAACGGATACACTTGCGCCTTGCAAAGGAGCCCCGTTTTCATCAGTAACCTTACCACTAATTGTTTTAGCTCCCTGTGCAATTGCATGCTGAGGTATAGTGCCAAGACAGAATGTAAGCGTAAGAATGACCAATAACCTAAGAGAAAATTTGATTGTCATAAGCTTTAGTATTTAGCGTTAAAATCCATTTAATGTTGTCTATTTATTTTATACTATTCATTAAACGGCTTCTCTAATATATTACAAAAATGTTAAATGTTATGTATTTTTTATGATTTTTTTTTTTAAAAAAAAAAAAGCTTATTTAAAATTGGAATTAGCTAATAGATTCTCTATTGGAACAGTAAAATTAAGTTAATAGACCCCTATCAATACAATCAGGGGAACAACCTCTCTACCAATCAGCCGTTTCAAAGCACAACGTTGTAAATTTGTATTAAAGCAATTCCAATAACCGTTAAAGACATAACCCATCTCAAAAATATATTTTGAGCGGATATACAATAGCAAACTTCGTAAAGCCCTTGTGAACACATGAAAATCATCATTCAAGACCTACTTGTTTCCCTCTCCGGAAAAATCGTGCTCAATAAAATAACACTCACCATAGCAGATGGAGAACAATGGGCCATATTAGGTCCATCTGGCTCAGGAAAAACTACCCTAGCAAAAGCACTAACAAAATCCATTTTCTTTAGGGGCTTAATTGAATTAAGCCATGAACAAAAAGCTACCGATACACTTAATATTATCCTCATTGAACAACAACACCGTTTTAAAAATAAAAGCAATGTTGAAAATTTTTACTACCAACAACGATTCAACTCAGCCGATGCAGAAGAAACTATAACAACAGAGGAAGAATTAAATCTAGCATCAGAAAATCATCCAGATAAATCTAAATGGATAAACTTTTTCAACATTCAAGATATCCTTGACAAACCAATTATCCAGCTTTCTAATGGAGAAAATAAACGACTCCAGTTGGTGAAGGCCATGCTAAAAAATCCAGACCTACTCATCTTAGATAATCCTTTCATCGGACTCGATACCGCTGGAAGAGATTCCCTTTCAAGAGGATTAGATCAAATAAGTAAGGATGGCGTGAAATTAATTCTAATTGCATCAGAGCATGATATACCCAATTGCTTCACGCATATCGCCTTAATAAACAAAGGGACCATTTTAAAAAAAGGCATAGCAAGCCAAATGAAAAAGGAACTAACACACGCAGATGAGATCCCGCTTGACATTGACCTTTTAAAAAATTGCTATACTCCCATACCAGAATCGTTTGACAATGCAGCAAAAATGGTTAATGTAACAATTCGCTATAATGAAAAGCAGATACTCTCAAATATCAATTGGGAAGTGAAACGGGGAGAAAAATGGAACCTGCGTGGACCAAATGGATCAGGAAAATCAACCCTCTTGAGTTTAATCACAGCGGATAACCCACAAGCATACGCAACTGAAATATACCTTTTCGATAAAAGAAAAGGAACGGGTGAAAGCATCTGGGATATCAAAAAAAAGATTGGATACCTATCCCCAGAAATACACCTCTTTTTTAATCAAGGTGAAACAGCATTTCAAACGGTAGCATCAGGTCTCTATGACACCATCGGACTTTTCAGAAAACCCGATGCCGAAAAAATAGCTGTTATATTAAACTGGATGAAACTACTCAAGATTGATCAATTTGCAGATAAAATGCTAAATCAACTTTCATTGGGAGAACAGCGCTTAGTGATGTTGGCAAGAGCATTAGTTAAAAGTCCTGCGCTACTCATACTAGATGAACCCTGTCAAGGACTAGATCAACAGCAAACAAGCTTTATCAAAAACTTGATTGATCAATTGTGTAAAACGAATGAAACTACATTGATTTATGTAAGCCACTATCAGCAAGACATACCAACGGCTATACAATTCAGCTTAAGCCTTGATGCGGGCAAAGCAACTATGCAAACAATCACTTCACAGTAAGAGTAGATCCTGACACAGCGACCGTTCTTGGAGTTAAGGCCGTCGGTGCAGGAGCGCCAGTTACAGCACCAGATATGGAAAATGTAGCAAAGTGACGAGGACAAACAAAACCATTACTAGCAGCATCATACTCTACTGCTGCTCCTTCATGTGTACATGCGTTAAAAAATGCAACAAAACTACTTGCTAAATTGCCATCAGCAATCCGCACAACAATAATCCCTTTGGATGAAATGAAATCCTTAACAGCCAATAATTCATTAGTAAGGTTAACACTCAACAAAACCGTATTGCCATTATTATTTGAATTGTTTCCGGAGGTGCTTGAATCCTTTGAGCAAGCTGCCATCATACAACTAACGCAAGTAAACGCTAAACCTCCACTTATCTTATCTAAAAACTCTTTACGCTGCATAAGAAATAAATTATTAAGTGTGTAAATTCCACATGTAAAGGTAAACTAGAAATAATACTCAATAACAATTCAACTTAGATAATGTTTGAAACATAAATCAAAAATCTTACATAGAATTTTGAATCCAAACAACATTTTAACATATATTCAAGTTATAAAAATCTGCATGTGAATCGCCACCAAACTATGGATAGCTTTAGCCCTGAATGGTGGATCTGTATAGCATCCGTATTAGTAATTACTACTTTACTTCTAATAATCCCCTATTATTCACATTGGGGGAAGAACAAAAACTACCCAAGAATAATAGGACTCTTAATCGCTATCAATTTAATTTCGGAGAATATCTATG
>CANGBH010000160.1 GCA_947451935.1 Chitinophagaceae bacterium | reverse complement strand
TCCATCCAATACAAGGAAAGATCTTTTCCATTTTGTTGCTTAAATGAAAATTTCAACGAACTGGAAACCGGTCCGCTGTCTGGATAAACCCCTTCAGTAAACACACCATTGTAAACGGTGCTTGCACTGCCTGATATTTCAGTTGGATATCCCAAGCCTAGTAATCTAAATGGTGGACCAATAATATGACAACCCATATCACCAAGAGCGCCAGTACCAAACTGCCACCAACCACGCCAATTAAATGGAGTTAAGTTATCTATATACGGTGTAGATTTTGCTGTACCTAAAAAGAGATCCCAATGAAGCTCTTTGGGTACGGCAGGTCGTGATTTAGGCCAAGGAATTCCCTGAGGCCATACTGGTCTGTCTGTCCAACAATATACTTTTTCAATATCGCCAATAACCCCTGCTTCAAACCATTCACGCATCCTGCGCATTCCATCACTCGAAGCACCTTGGTCACCCATTTGTGTAACCACTTTGTATTTCTTTGATGCCTCGGTCAATACACGGGCCTCATATATATCATGTGCCATTGGTTTCTGCAAATAAAGATGCTTATTTAATTGCATTGCACTTAGCCCAACAATGGCATGGTTATGATCTGGAATAGCCACAGTAACGGCATCGAAATGCTTGCTCTCCTTCGAAAACATTTCACGCCAGTCATTATAATAGCCTGCTCGTGGAAACTCTTTACGTCGAATGGCACCCTGCCTATCATCTACATCGCATAGAAAAGCAATCTCAGCATTCTTATTTGGCGCTGTTGCAAAATGACGAATATCATTTTGACCCTCACCTCCACAACCCACTGCGGCTATATATAATTTATCACTCGGCGCTACAAATCCTTTTCCTCCCAATACAAAGCGAGGAAGAATATAAAACCCGGTGGTGGCTATCGCTGCTTTTTTTAAAAAGTCAGACCTGCTTAAACTTTTCTTTTCTGAATTTGCCTTGGGCTGCTTCATGTTTAAATGAATTTTGTTGAAATTAAACTATCCTAAATTTAGGGAAAACAAATTGGGTTTACATAAATTATAAATCTATTTCTTATTCAATCAAACTAAATCGTTTTAGTAGGACAAGTAAGCTCTTTCATGTAGATTCTATTTATATTTGAAAAACAATTATACAGAATGAAGCCTGCTTATATTTTATTCTCGTTAGTTTTTTTTCTTGGATCCTTGAAAACCCAGGCATCTAGGAATCCCAATGAATCTCAAATCCCCAAGCATTTCATTGGAGAGCGATTTGGAGGTGGCATCGTATTTTACATTTACGAAGATGGGCAACATGGTTTGATTGCATCAAGGCAAGATCTTCATCCTGGCATAGTTTGGTATAATGGCTTAACAAGAAAAGTTGGAAAGCTAGATGAAGGATTTGGCGCAGGAAAGTCAAATACAGCATTTATCATCAACAAGCTATTGCCCGATGATAAAGAGGGCATGTTTGCTGCAAGAATTTGTGCGGAATATAGTGTAACTGAAAAAGGTATTGTTTATAAAGATTGGTTTCTTCCATCAAAAGTTGAATTAGATTTACTATATCAGCAACGTAAAATAGTAGGCGGATTTACATACGACAATTACTGGAGTTCAAACGAATACCAATTCAATAGCATTTGGGTTCAAAATTTTGGCAATGGACAACACCGCATAAGCAACTCTGAGTCTTATGGCAATGCAGTGAGAGCAATCAGGTCTTTTTAAAAATTGGCATTATACAATATCCCAATCATTTCCCCTCGTTTTCCCCATTCTTCAATCAACATACAAATAGTTTAAATAGCATTTTAATCTCTAGAAAATGCAATTAACTATTGCTTTACACGACTTGAATATTAGGCCCTAAATTGCCGAAAATCGTGTACATTTAGGAATGACGTTGTTAAAATAAATAATCTTAACTCATACTCATAAAATTAATTATCATGAAACGTAGAGCCATTCTTAAAAACTTAACAGTACTCCCTCTAGTTGGAGGAATTTTCGGATCTATCATTCCTACTGAAAAAACTTCAGCTGAAACTTCTGCAGGTAACAAACGTGATGTGTTTAAAGAACTTGGTCTGAAGACTTTTATAAATGCAGCAGGAAGCTATACTGCGATGACATCATGCTTAATGCCACAAGAAGTGATGGATGCCATAAACAGCAGCTCAAAAGAATTTGTCATGCTTGAAGAGGTTCAAGATAGAGTGGGAGAAAAAATTGCAGCCATGTGTCATGCTGAAGCAGCCTTTGTTACGGCCGGTTGCTGGTCTGCACTTGTTCTTGGTACAGCAGGAGTGTTAACAGGTATGGACCCGAAGAAAGTACTTCAATTGCCAAAGCTAGAAGGCACAGGAATGAAATCAGAAGTGATTATTCAAAAAAGCCATATCAACGGATATGATCATGCACTAACCAATACAGGCGTTTCAATTATCCAAGTAGAAACACTTGAAGAAGCAGAAGCAGCTATCAACAGTAAAACAGCCATGTTGTGGTTCTTAAATAGAGAAGCCCCAGTAGGAAAAATTCAACACAAAGAATTTTTAGCCCTTGCCAAAAAACACAACTTGCCTACCATGATTGACATCGCTGCTGATGTACCTCCAGTAGAAAATTTATGGAAGTTCAATGACATGGGATTTGACCTCGTGTGTATCTCAGGCGGAAAAGCATTGTGCGGTCCACAAAGTGCTGGTATACTCATGGGTAAAAAAGATTTAATTGCTGCAGCCCGCTTAAGCGCCCCACCTAGAGGAGGCAATATTGGTCGTGGCATGAAAGTCAATAAAGAAGAAATAATAGGAATGTATGTTGCGCTTGATGAATACGTGAAAAGAGATCATGAAAAAGAATGGAAAATATGGGAAGATAAAATCTCAGTGGTGAACAATATTGTTCTGCAGGTAAATGGTGTTACAACAGAAGTAGTCATTCCACCCATTGCTAACCATAACCCATCGCTAAGCATCACATGGGATCCCGAAAAAACCAAATTAACCCGCAACGAGTTAGCTGAAAAACTCCGTAAAGGAAACCCCGCTATTGAGACAGTACCAGGTGATTTTGGAAATAACAATATCAGAATCACTGTGTTCATGTTAAAGCCTGGTCAAGAAAAAATAGTAGCCAATAGACTAAAAGAAGAACTTGAAGCTGCTTCGATTTAGAAGTCATTTCCTCCATATTAATAGTAAAATTTATGCAGAAGTTTTTTGTCATCCTCTTTACACTCATTTGTTTCACAGCAATTGAATCTATTGCCCAACAGGCAGATATCCTAATCAAAGGTGGCCATCTCATCGATCCTAAAAATAATTTAGATACTGAAATGGATATTGCCATTAAAGATGGTAAAGTAATTATGGTGTCTAAAAACAT
>CANGBH010000159.1 GCA_947451935.1 Chitinophagaceae bacterium | reverse complement strand
ATCTCATTTTAATATTAATAGTTATATCGAAGCATTGTTAATTTAATTCCATAACTATTGCTTTCATAATAGCCAGAATTTGAACTTACATTGATAGGCTGCCAGGCTTCGTGTAAGAATTCTTTATAGATAAGTCCAATGCTTTTTGCGTAAACTTCCTTTGAATATGTCTTCTCGAAAAAGGATTCTTTATCACCGGGAGCTCCCAACGAATCATTGCGCTGATTAACTGTAACGGTTTCTGTATAGGATATTCCATTGATGGTATATGGTCTCCTTACTTCCTCATATATGTACTGCCAATCGTTGAGGTATAATAATTCTGGGACACTGGATGTATTGATGAATGTATTTCCCTTCCACGTAAAGTCTGTACTAATGGGTTCTTGTAGTTTAACATACCGCAGATTATTTTCAATGTATTCTAACTTAGTACTATCGTATGTTACTAAATAGGAGCTTAAGTCATTCCATTTTGTAGTATCAACTAAATCTTGAATACTTCTTTTTATTTTATAGGATGGTCTATCAAGATTATCTGTTATGATTGAGTCGACAATGTCCCGAATAACGTAGCTATGAACTTCTTTTTCAGTGCCTAGATTAACATATACAGTAGAGTCTAATTGATACTGTATGTAGTTGCCTACTTTTAGGGGATAGTAGTCTGCAATATATTCTGTGCGAAATGATTCAGATTCTTTTTGGCAGGCGACAAAAAGAAGTATGCAAACGGCGTATATGTAGGCTGATTTAGACAAGGGGTAAAGTTCTATTACACATTGATTTTTAGTGTTTTGGGCTATTAATCAACGTTTTTTTTGGTGTTTTATTGCGAACTATGAATACTGCTTTCGTTGTATGATTCCACCACCAATGACATCATCTCCTTCATAAAAAACAGCTGACTGTCCAGGCGCAATTCCTTTGGCTTGATTATGAAAGCAAACACGCACACCAGCAGGGTCATTGAATAAAAAAGCATTGGTTCCACTATCTCTATACCGAATTTTCACTGAGGATTCCATGCCGTCTTGGATTCCGGGATACTTGATATAATTAAGTTGACTGACAATCATTTCATCTTTCAGCAAATCATCTTCTTCACCCAGCACGACGGTATTATTTTCTGGATTTATGCCAGTTACGAATACTGGTTTTCCAAACGTTATATCAAGTCCTTTGCGTTGGCCAATAGTATAGAATGGATAACCTTTGTGCTTACCAAGGATATTACCATCTTTATCAATAAAATGACCATCCTTCAATTGTTCATCTAAGCCGGCTACATTTCTTTTTAAAAATCCTCTGTAATCATTATCAGGCACAAAGCAAATTTCATAACTCTCGTTCTTTTTTGCCAATTCCGGATACCCAAAATCGTGTGCCATTTGTCGAATGGCTGTTTTTCGATAGCCTCCTAAGGGAAGTAATGTCCGAGATAGAAGATCTTGCTGTAGCCCCCAAAGCACATAGCTTTGATCTTTTGTTTCATCAATGGCTTTGCTGATTATAAACCGACCATCCTTTTCTCTTGTTTTCGCATAATGCCCAGTCGCTATAAATCCACAATCCATTGCATTGGCACGTTTTAGGAGCGCTCGCCATTTAATATGGGTATTACACATGACACAGGGGTTTGGCGTTCTTCCTGCCATATATTCATCCACAAAATTGTCGATGACGAAATCACCAAATTCTTCTCTGATATCTAATATGTAATGTGGGAATCCATGATGAACGGCCGCAGCGCGAGCATCATTAAACGAATCAATATTGCAACAACCTGTTTCTTTTTTACTACCGCCAGAAGCAGCATAATCCCATGTTTTCATGGTTATGCCAATAACTTCATAGCCTTGTTCATTGAGCATTAATGCCGCAACGGTACTGTCTATCCCTCCACTCATGGCTACCATGACCTTTCCATGCCTGCTCATCTGTTTTTTTTTACAAATTTAGCACAAAATAGGGGTAGGGTGAGACGAAGTTTCTATTTGAGAAGGGGAGATTAGTCTATTAAGTTATTCTTAACTGCGAAAAAGACTAATCCAGCTGTGTTTTTGGTGCCAAAACGCTCCATAAGCCTATCTTTTATGGATTCTACTGTTCTGGCGGATATTTCCATTTTAGCAGCTATTTCTGCTGCGGTATATTCTCTGCAAAGAAGTTGAATTACTTCCTTTTCTTTCTCAGACATTACGATTTCACTGTTTAGCGATGGAATCGATTTGTTGGTTGATTTTTTTAGGAGAACCCGATTGACAAAATTATTCAAGTAATATCCTTTGATCATTACTTCGACTATGGCCTTTCTGATTTCTGATGGATCTGCATTTTTGAGTAGGTAACCATTTGCGCCATTTTCCATGAGATGCGAAACAAAACGTTCATCTTCATACATGGTGAGGATGAGAATTTTGATATTGGGGTAAAGTTTGCTAACTGCTTTCGTGGTTTCAATGCCGTCTTTTCCTGGCATTCGTAAATCAACTAAGACAACATCAGGCATTTCCGTAGCGAGCTTTTCAAGTAAATCATCACCATTTTCTGCCTCTATTATAAATGATAAGTTCGTGTATTGACGAAGGGATAGGATTACTCCTTTACGAAATATTTTATGATCATCTGCAATACCAACTTTGATCAGATCCATAGTAATGTTGTTTAGGTATGTGATGGTTGAGCATCATAAACCAACTGGAAATCGACTTTTTAAGTCTACTGCAAAGATAAAGTTTTATGCGTTGGGTTCAGTAGAAACTGGCATTTCTATTGTGACCTTGAAAAAGGTTTGAGAAGCATCTTTTTCAAATAAGATATTGCCATTGAGGACTTTCATCCTGCTTTGAATGTTTTTAAGTCCAAGGCCAGTAGATGTCTTATTCATTTTCTCCATATCACTTTGAGTGATTCCCTTTCCATCATGATGAATGCGCATATAGAATTTGCCTTCACTGATATTTTGGGTAAGGTGAATAAAACTTGAGTTACTGTGCTTCAGAATATTGTTGACCAATTCTTGCGAAACACGGAATATCAGAAGCTCTCGCTGTGGTAGGAGACGTTCACGATAATCGTGAAAACGACAACTAGCATTGATCGCACCAGACCCACTAATTTTTTGAAATAGATCATTTACCGCCGACTCCAAACCGAAATTTTTTAGGGTAGGAGGCATTAAGCTATGCGAAATGTTTCGTATAAGTTGAATAGTGTCGTCAATGATTTGTTTAGCATTGTAGATGCTTTGCAGTTGAACGGCCATCTCTTGGTGAACTAAATTTTCATTTAGGTACAAACGTGCTGTAGCTAGGAGTGGACCAGCATCATCATGAAGGTCGGCTGCAATGCGCTGTCTTTCTTCTTCCTGCCAACGAATAGAGGCGTT
>CANGBH010000158.1 GCA_947451935.1 Chitinophagaceae bacterium | reverse complement strand
CTTATCCGCATCGCATTACCCTTAGTAGAAAGCTTGTATCGCAACGGAACAAAATATGTAAAAGCAGGCGTGATGCTTACCGGCATTGTTCCTGATGATGCATTGCAGGGTGATCTTTTTTCAGTGGCCGTAAAAAATCAGAACAGAGCACTTATGCAGGCAATGGATAATATCAATTTCAGCATGCGCGATGATATGGTGAAGTTTGTTTCCTCCGGATTGACACGCAATTGGAAGATGCGCCAAGAGATGCGAAGCAAACGGTTTACTACACGGTGGTTGGAGGTGTATGTTGTGAGGGCGGGGTAGTTAGGCAAGAGTGAGGCAATAGGCAATAGTTAAATAGCGTTAAGCGTTCAGCGTCCAGCGAATTGTATTCAACCCCCAACCCCGAACTCCCAAAGCATAATCGCGTCCAGCGTGAGAGAGGCGGTAGTGACATTAACCTATTCTGGAATCATATCCCTTGGGTGTATTTGTAAAGCATGGGCGACTAGGTTTAAAAACGAAATGGAAAAATTGACCTTACCTAGTTCAACTCGATTGATTTGGGAGTAATCTATATCGTCGCATTTAAAGGCTAATTCAGATTGGGTTAGTCCTTGTTTTAGTCGTTCGGCCCGAATGTTTTCCCCAATCTTTTTCAAGAAAATGTCGTCCCTGAAATATGGTTTTCTGGTGCCTTTTTTCACACTATAAAAGAAAGTAATAAGGATAATTTGTCATAGGGATAATTATCCTTATTTTTGATTAAATCTATTTAAATGAAACTCACCTTGAAACCGCTTATTGCAATTGCAGTTATACTAGTCACAGCATTAAGTTCATGCCAAAAAACACCAGTCGATTATTCTAAAGACATCAATGATCTTAAAGCATTAGTGACTGAATTGCAGCATCGTTCAGATTCTCTCGCTACTGCATTAGGGAACACAAATACCAACTTAAGTAATCTTAGTAAGTCAGTTGACTCAATCAAGCTAAAGCTTACAGATATTCAAACGCAGATTGATGCACTCACCTTGTCATTAACAACAGCAAATGCAAATATTGCTGCTATAAACGCCCAACTAATTCTTTTGAATCAGCAATATGCTTCATTGCTAGAGCAGCTGAATGCAATATTGGCTATACTAAATAATAACATAAAAAATCTTAATTGGTCATTAGTCTCGTCAGGAGATTGCTTAAATATTATTGAAGGCAAGTTGAGTACAGATTTATTTTTAATTAGACGTACCGATGTTCTGAAGTCTACTGATGGTGGATCAACATGGGCTAATACAAATTGGCCATTAGGGATTGTTAGGTCAAATACTTCAGCCATAGGAGGTGTTGCTTATTCATCTTTTGGAAATGGCCAATTGGCAGTTGCCGCATTGGACAATGGCTGGTATATTTCTTCAGATGATGGGGCAAGTTATCAAGCAACTGGGCCAACTGGTTTTGGAACTGGTGCTCCTGGAATGACTTCATTAAGTGACGGTAGCATTATATCTGGTAATGGTGGATTTCTTCGGGGCATTTACAAAACTTCAGGAATTGACAATCTAACTTGGAGTCAAAAATTTGGCGGAGTTGATATATATGATTTTGCAAAAGTAAATGATGACACATTATTTAGTTGTGGAGGAGGTCCTCAACCTCTTCTTAGAAGTGATGACAGAGGTGAAACTTGGACACCGGTAATTCAAAGCCAAAATATAATTGATTATATCGCGATACACAATGATAGTATTTTAGTTACTAACAGAGACGGCAATATAACAGTATCAAGTAGGTTTAATTTCAACTCTTCTACTACTCCAAAATATGCTATAGCTGGATCAGCAGATTTTAAAAAGGGTATTTATTCTAAATCAGATAATCTATTGATTATTTCAGCCAGTTATACCGGATTTTATATTAGTAATGATTTTGGAAATACTTTTAAGCTTTATACAATACCAAGTGCTACAGAATATAACAATCCGGCTGTAATTGGAAACAATATTTATATAAACACCAATGTAGGCCTATACTCCTCCAAATTTAAATAACTAAATAATAAAATTATAAATCACTTATTTAGCAACACATTAGAAAAAGGGAATATCAGATACAGAAAAGAGACAGAGGCACGGAGGCACAGAGGGAGGCAATAGTAATACAGAAAAGGGACAGAGGCACGAAGGCACAGAGGGAGGCAATAGTAATACAGAAAAGGGGCATAGGCACAAAGGCACAGAGCGTTCAGCGTTCAGCGAAAAGCGTTCAAAACCCCCAACCCCGAACTCCCAACGCATAATAGCGTTCAGCGTTCAGCGAAAAGCGTTCAAAACCCCCAACCCCGAACTCCCAACCCATAGCATCCAGCGTCTATCCAAACAACCTTTTCCAAAACCCTTTCTTCTCTACCTTCTTTTCTACAGTAGTAATCTTTAATCGCGTTTGAAAGGCTTTGCTGTCTTCAGGTCCGAGTTCAATAAGTCCCATTTTATTATTAAACGCATTAGGTGCAGAGCTCAGGTTTTCAATGGCAATGCTCTTTCGATGGGGTGGCGTATAAATTTGTAAATAAGGATAGGCCCGATCAGGATAAATCATCAATGCTAAACCTAACTCTTCATCGCTAAAGGTGCAATGTGGCATTGGTTGATTCATGTCAAGTAAAAAACAGTTGTCAAGCGTAATATCTTTAAGTGATGACCCGTTAAACCATTTTTTATTTTTAATAATCTTACCTGTTGGAAATAAGGCTTCATTGAATTCAACTTCTTGTTTGGAGTTGACTTGAAGGGATGCGACATCAATCGATTCACCCAGTTTGAAATAGGGATGCCAGCCATCAGACATCGGAATATTTCTTCCGCTTCTATTGTGTACCGTAGTAATTATCGTTAATCGATTTCCACCTTCCAAACGATAACGAACATTCATATCAAAGGCAAATGGATATCCAGGATCCGTTCCTTTATAGCGATATAGAAATTTACATTCAGCCATGAACGCAGAGGACTCGGCTATCATAATATCATGTGGCACATCGTACAAGAGTCCGTGTATGGCATGCCCACTCAATTTAAATCGCTCAGTGGTATATTGTTGTCCTTCCCAAGAATAGGTTGAGTTATAGAGTCTACAAACAAATGGAGATAGCTTGGTGCCTTTGTGTCCGTTCGTTACATTTTCTTTCCAGTCTGCTGCATCTTTGAATCCATCAATAATATTGATTAGAGCCCCTTTATGTGGCAATTCAAATTTATTGAGGATAGCACCACCCGAAGGGATGATCGTTGCTATCGCTCCAGTAACATCATCGCGTAGAATAACTTCTTCCCAACCATTCTGTTGTTTACGCTCGCAGAAAAATGCCATGATGATCTGTTTATTGGATAATTGATTTACCAGCCAAGAACATATGCAAATATCAATGG
>CANGBH010000157.1 GCA_947451935.1 Chitinophagaceae bacterium | reverse complement strand
TTTCAGATGGCTCATGTTTTCCTGGCCAACTTAATTTTAGTAACGCGTTCAAAAACACATTAGAAAGCTTAGAAGAAATTTATGCAGCATTGCCTTCAGACTGGAAAATATATATTGAATACAAAGCCTTTGAACCCAATTTTTATTCCACAACAGTTGGCGACTGGGGTCAGTCCTATCTCTTCACCAGTAAACTTGGTGATAAAGCAAAAACATTAGTTGACCTTGGACACCATCTTCCTAATGCGAATATTGAGCAGATTGTTTCATTATTGATGATGGAAAATAAATTAGCTGGTTTTCATTTTAATGATTCTAAATATGGAGACGATGATCTTACTGCAGGTAGCATTAATCCATATCAATTGTTTTTGATTTTTAATGAACTTGTTCAAGGCATGAACGATCGTAACATGAATCATGCAACGGATTTAAGTTGGATGATTGATGCATCACATAATGTGAAAGATCCTTTAGAAGATTTAATGCAATCCGTAGAGGCTATTAAAATAGCCTATGCACAAGCATTACTTATCGATGCAGAAAAGCTTAAGTATGCCCAGCAGAGTAATGATGTTGCAATGGCTCAGGAGATTTTACAAAATGCATTCAGGACAGACGTAAGGCCATTGCTCACAGAAGCCAGAATACGTTCAGGTGCTTCAATAAATCCAATAGCATTATTTAGAAAAGAAAAATTGAGGGGTCTGCTCATATCTGAACGAGGAACTAATACAATCGCTACAGGACTATGACAAAGGAAAATTCCATATTGATTTTTGATATTGGAAAAACAAATAAAAAAGCCATCGTATTCGATAGTGGATTTCAAGTAATTCATGAAGAGTCTACTACTTTTTCAGAATTAGTAGATGAGGATGGATTTCCATGCGATGACATTCATGGTATTACGAATTGGATTAAAGAAACGGCTAATCGTTTAATAAAAAACGGGGCATTTAATATACACTCAATAAATTTCTCTGGTTATGGTGCAAGCTTTGTCCACCTCGATGCCGAGTTGAAATTAATTCCACCTATTTACAATTACCTTAAGCCATTTTCAGACGAACTAAAAGATAAATTTTTTTCAGCTCATAGCCCGATGGAAAAAATTCTTGTTGAGACAGCGGGTCCTTTTCTAGGTTCATTAAATTCAGGATTACTGTTATATGCTATCAAAGAAACAAAACCTGACCGATACAAGAGAATAAAATACTCATTGCATCTACCACAATACTTGTCATTCATATTCACTGGAAAAGTTTTCTCAGACATCACCAGCATCGGCTGTCATACCATGTTGTGGAACTTCCCCGAAAACCAATACCATCAATGGGTAAAAGAAGAGGGCATCGATAAAAAACTAGCTCCTATTGAAAATGATGCTACTACCACTGAAGTTGAAATACTGGATAAAAAGATAGAAGTTGGTATCGGCATTCATGATAGTTCTGCTGCACTAATTCCATATACCGAAACAGAGCAAGAACCATTTGCACTTATTTCCACAGGAACATGGTGCATTACGCTCAATCCATTCAATCAACATCCCTTAACAAAATCGGAACTAGAGAGTGCCAGCCTTTGTTATATTCAACATAATGGGAAACAAGTAAAAGCTGCGCAATTATTTGCAGGCAACATACATGAAGAAGGTACTAAAAAAATTGCTGCCTATTTTAAGACTGAACCTGGATTTTACAAAAAGATTAAACTAGATGAAAATATATACAATTCAACAAATGAATTGAAGGCAGCCTTGATGATACAAAAAAACGCATCAAACTTCAAAGAATCATCTTTTTTATCTACTGAGATGACTATATTCAATGATGAGATTGAAGCGTATCATTTTTTAATCGCAGAAATCATTCAACAACAAAAATTTTCTTCATCCCTAGTGATTAATAATACCAATATCAAGAAGATATGCGTTGATGGTGGATTTGGGAAAAACGAATTATACATGAAGCTATTAGCTAAAGCATTCCCTTCATATAATGTTGTTGCAGCCTCTGTGCCTCAAGCAAGTAGCATAGGAGCAGCCATGGTTATGCGAAAAAGAAAATAAATTATTCCATAATTTTATTAAAAACGTAACACAATGCTAAACTCATTGAAAAACAAAACAGCCATTGTTACAGGTGCAGGTCAGGGAATTGGACTAGAAATTTGCAGAGAACTTGCTAGAGCTGGAGCATTTGTATTACTTAATGATATTGACGAGAAATTGTGCAATGATGCAGCACATAAAATTGCTGAAGAACATGGAGTGTGTATATCTATGCCAGGTGATTCAAGCAATAAAGAATTCATTCAAAAGATGGTAGATACTGCAGTTGAAAAATTCGGGCAACTACATATCGTAATTGCCAATGCGGGCATCACTTTATTCGGCGACTTTTTCACCTATACAGAAGAATCATTTTACAGAGTAATGCAAGTAAATCTAGGCGGTACTTTTTTTCTTGCACAATGTGCCGCCAATCAAATGAGAAAACAGCAAACAGGTGGATCAATATTGCTTACATCCTCTGTAACAGGACATCAAGCACACAAAAACTTAGCTGCTTATGGGATGAGTAAAGCTGCCATAGAAATGCTGGCTAAAAACCTAGTATCCGAAATTTCTGAATTCGGTATCAATATAAACACCATCGCTCCAGGAGCAACACTAACTGAACGCACTTTAGAAGATCCTGAATATATTAAAACATGGTCAAGGATAACACCGATGGGAAGACCTGCAAGTGTCTCTGATATTGCTAGTGCAGCATTATTCTTAGTATCTGACGAAGCGCGCCATGTTACTGGTCAATCACTAATTATTGATGGAGGTTGGACTGCAATGAGTACATCTCCATATTGATATATTTCAAAGGCACATTAAATAAAATTGTTGCAAAACAAGAGTTGACTTCTCCCTAACAGCTTACACAGTCAATTAGGATACATTTTTATGTAATTACTGACATTTCAATTATATTTATATCAAATTGATTGTCATGAAACGTATATACATTCTACCTGTTTTTCTATTGATTGGAATCTGCCTTAATGCGCAGAAACAAAACAATGGCATTGATAATAACTTAGGAAATATCTTCCGCTTATCTAACGCAAAAAGTAGATCTATTAGCCCCGAGAATTTGAATGGAGAAAAAGGCAAAGGCGGTATGGCAACTACTGGGACTGGAGCCAATGCTTCTAGAGACCTTGGTCAAGGATGGAAAGTCAATCCTTGTGTTGTAATAAAAGCAAAGACAACATATACTGTAGCTGAAATAGATAGTGCTGGTTCAATCCAACATATTTGGATGACTCCGACTGGAAATTGGCGTTATTCGATACTTCGTTTTTATTGGGACGATGAAACAACTCCTTCAGTTGAAGTACCTGTAGGAGATTTTTTTGGAATGGGTTGGGGGCGATAT
>CANGBH010000156.1 GCA_947451935.1 Chitinophagaceae bacterium | reverse complement strand
TCTGGTTTTAGATTTGCATTACCGCCATGTTGATTTAGTGAATCTGTTATATCAATGAATGGATTCAATTGTCCTAATCCGGGTCTAGTAATTCTTCGGCTATAATTCACTTTCCAAAACTCATCCTGCTCCTTGAAATAGGCAATGCTAGCTGAAGGGAATAGCTTAAAATAATTGTTTTTGAACGAGACGTCATTCGTTACAACATGACCATCGTTCCATACTTGTTCTCCCCTAAGTCCAACATCATATTTAAGTAATGGATTATCTTTTTTACCGGTAAATGCTGAATACTGAAGGTATCCCGCATGTATTTGTTCGTTGAATACAAACCGATTGCTTGTGAATGGATTTTCAACATAACTGTTATTGATCTTATCTAAGGATTTAAAGTCTGCATCTAAGTGTCTAATGGTACTTTTATAGCCAGTTTGGAAAGATGATTTTTCTGAAATGGGTTGAATGAAGTCTGTTTTGATATTCGTAACGTTTGTTAATTCATTGTCCTTTGTTTGTTGTAAAAATTCATTCCCTAAAAAATCATTTTGTTGATTGAGTGCTTGTGAGATTATATCTGTATGCTGTTTGTTGTTTCCAAATGAACTACTGATGCTTGATGTTAGAGACTTGCGTTTGTCATTATATTTACGTTCAAAATTCAAAGCAAATTCTGCTCCTTTCTCCTTTGTATTTTCTAAGGATAGTCTAGTAGCCTTGGAATTGAATGCATGAAGTTGAGTTGAAATAGTACTTGTCAACAATTCATGATTGTCTTCTCCACTAGAATTTCCAAGCGCCTCAAAGCCGATTGTATTTTTTTCATTTGGAGTAAAGTCGATATTAAGTCGCATGTTTTGTAAACTCTCCAACCGGCTATCTGCTCTGGTTTGCTTTAGAGAGTAACTTTCTGGAATAAAATAATTGATTCTATCTCCTGTCATATTCCTTTCTCTTCCTGCAAATCGATTATCATATGAAAGGCCAACATTAAATTTTCCTTCTTTATTATTGAGTAGTACCGAGCTATTGAAACGACCACGAGCTCCATATCCTGAGCCTAGGATGACTGAACTGTTGAATCCGTTTTGTTTATTTTTTTTCAACTTGATGTTGATAATTCCTGCTTCTGCAGATGCATCATATTTTGCAGAAGGGTTATTGATAATTTCTATGCTTTCAATACTATTAGCCGCAATATGATCTGTATTGCTAAAGCTTGAATTTCTTCCATTAATGAGGATCAATGGTGTTTTCCCTCTTAATGTAATAGCTCCTTCTCCATCTACGACAATCGTGGGTGTACTTCTTAAGAGATCCGTTAATGTGCCTCCTTGCTGTGTTAAATTTGCGCTTGAGTTCACCACAAATCCTTCTGCTGTTTTTTCAATAAGTTTTTTTTGCCCAACTATCTTTATCGATTCAAGTTCAGATGCAATAATGGTGAGATGAATATTCCCAAGATCTATTGTTTTATGAAGCTTATCGATTGAAATTTGTCTTTTTTCAGTTTGATGTCCAATTAATAAAATGTGGAGGAAATAGTTACCTAAAGGTAGATTTTTAAAGCTGAACCTTCCTGTTGTATCGGTGATGATGGCATGAAGGGGTTTTAGTGAATCAGAGCTAGTATAAAGAAGAATGTTAGCATAAGGTAGTGGCTGACTTTTAGAAAGCACTAGACCATGAATCTCTCCTGTTTCTTGGGCAAAAGAGGTATTCACAATTGAAAAAAGGAATAAGAAAGCCAATAGGCCTGACAGAAATGACTTGGTCATGTTGAAAATCCCACAAATTTTAGTGATAAGTAATAATCTGACTTTATACAATGAGGTAAATCCTATTTGTATAAACTACTATCACTATAGATGCTTAAACACCTTCCCGTCTTTCATTACCCAATCAATTTTTTGTAGGGCTTCAATATGTTTGGTAGGATCTTGTTTTAAGGCAATTATATCTGCGAAAGCTCCCGCTTTGATTTCGCCTATTTTTCCTTCTTGTTCGAGTAATTCAGCAGCAGTGGTTGTTGCTGTTTGAATGGCTTGGACTGGCGATAGTCCCCACTCTACGAAATAGGTAAAGTCCATAGCTTGTGGTTGAGTCCAATCATATCCGCCAATATCAGTTCCATATGCCAATCGAACTCCAGCTTTCATGGCTTTTTTGAAAATCTCAGGAATGGATTGTTTAAAGTATAGGTTGATTGGGCTTCCTTGTTTAGCCCTTCCTTCGGCAACAAATTCGTTAACAAACAGTGTTGGGCACCAGAAAACACCTTTGCTTGCCATGAGTTTCATGCATTCATCATCCATGCCATCACCATGTTCAATGGTTCTTGCTCCGGCATTGATGGCAGCGATAATGCCATCTCTAGTCATGGCGTGTGCGGCTAATTTTTTTCTACTGCGTAATGTTTCATCGCCAATGGCATTGATTTCTTCTGGGGTAAAATTTGGAAGTGATCGATAAGAGCCATCGGCTAATTTATAATATCCCCTATCAGCATAAATCTTTATCCAGTCTGCACCTTGTTCAATTTGTTGACGCACTGCTCTTCTAGCTTCATCTGCACCGGTAATTTCTTGTAGACCTTTGGGCATTTTTAATTCCCATGCATAATCGGATGCCTTGATGGGATAATGACCAGTGGTGTTGATGGCGAGCGTGGAGACAAACATTCTTGGACCATTCGTAATACCTCTGTTGATGGCTTTTTTGATGTCTACGTCGGCGAAGCCAGCACCTTCTGTGCCAAGATCGCGGATGGTGGTGAAGCCATTCATCAATGAACGTTCAGCTGCTTTGATTCCCCTTATCGTTCTGTATGGAATGGATTCTTTCAGTACTTGCACATCATAATCTTCTTGGGTGATGTCGCCTTGTAGCAATACATGCGTATGACAATCAATCATGCCAGGCATCACAAAATAATCGCTTAAATCAATGATGCTGTCTGCTGTACTGGCTTTCGCACTTACTGATACAATTGAATTGTCTTTTATTAGTATAAATTGTTTTTCAGCTACTTGCCCACTTCGTGCGTCTAATAGTTTCCCGCATTTGATCAGGATCGTTTTTTGAGCATTTGCAAATAATGAAGTTGATATCAATGCTAACAAGATAAATTTCCGCATGGTGTAGATATTTTAGAAGTGTAGTTATATATTGTTTTGACTTTTTCTAATCTGAGTGTAATTTATTTCATTGTGATGAGAATAAACACTACTTCAACAAACTCAACCTTTCTAAACCTTCCTCAACTATCCTAAACCTAAAATTCCTAATTTCACCCTATGAGTCTATCTGTCAACGAACATCCCTGGGGGAATGACATCCCCGATATCAATGAAATTGAAGAAATCTGTTGGCAGATGCTGTATGAAGGGGCAACCAATAGAAAAAGTGCCATGCATCAAGCCGTGATTGGCACATCGGTTGATTCCATGGCGCATATACGAACGGTAGTATTGCGAAGGGTTGATATCGATACACGAAAAATATACTTG
>CANGBH010000155.1 GCA_947451935.1 Chitinophagaceae bacterium | reverse complement strand
GGGTACTCGGCTATCGCTGCATCCTATCCACAGGTATTCTGGTGTCTGTAAGTTTGATAATCGGTTAAAAAAATCAGGATCATCCATGACCTTTTCTGCAGCCCAGGCTTTATTTTCTAGAAGGAGTTTTTCGTATGATTTCATGTGATAGATTTCTAAGTTGAAAATAATTTTTGCGAAATGAATAAACAATAAATTCGCTATTTGTTATTTAATCTTTATCAAATATAATATAGATAATGTCCATTTGGTAAGGAAAGAATAATTAATGTTTTTGTTTTAGGCTATGCTGAAAATTATTTTTAATGATATTATCCTTTTCTTGATATAGATATTTCAAAAAAGCATCTGCGACAGGTGATAATTTTTTTTCTTTAAGCCATATTAATCTCCAGATAGTTTTTATTGGCAGTCCATTGATTGGAATTATCTTAATTAGGCCAGCGTCTATTTCATTTCGAATGCCTATCAATGGCATGATCGAATACCCTAATCCGGCCATAACTGCTTGCTTTACGGCTTCATTAGTTGTTAATTCCATTTTTTTTCTGATCATGAATTTCTGTTTATTTAAAAACCTTTCCATAGTTTGTCTGGTGCCTGAACCTTGTTCTCTTAAAATGAGAGGTAACTCCTCCAACACTTTTTTTTGTTCCACTCCCTTTTTAAGTTTCATCTCTTTGTTCCCAACTAGGTATAGTTCATTTTCTAGTAGATCGAATTTATTAAGGCTCAAATTTTCTGGAAGTATTGATACGAGTGCAAAGTCGATCTCATTTTGCTCGAGACTCTTAATTACTTTAGATTTGTTAGTCACATCCATGGTTAAGTCGACAGCAAAATTTTTTTTCATGAACTCAGCAAGGAAATAGGGCATTATATACTGACCAGTTGATACAATCGATATTTTCAGGTGCCCAGCTAACTGGTTTTTATATGATTCTAGTCGATAGTTGATGTTATCAATTTCATTAATTATGTTTTCGGCTGCAATTGCAATTTCCTTTCCAAAATCTGTTACATAAAGCTTTTTGTTAATTATTTCTGTTAGGGGGTAATTAAATTGTTTTTGAAAATTCTTCAATTGAATTGAAACAGCTGGTTGTGTTAGATGTAAATCTTCAGCAGCTTTAGTTATGCTTGAACGTTGTGTTATTTTAAGATAGATTCTAAGTTGGCTTAATGTGTAATTCATAAAAATTATTAATGATAAGTATAATAAAGATAAATGAAAGTTATCAAAAAATAATCTACAGCTTTGTGAAACAAAAAAAGAAAATATGACACAAACAATTACAGTCGCAAAAGGGGATGGAATCGGCCCTGAAATTATGAATGCTACATTAAAAATCATAATGGCAGCAGGAGCTGATATCAAAATTGAGGAAATTGAAGTAGGCGAAAAGGTTTATTTAAATGGAAATTCATCAGGTATTTCAAAGGATTCTTGGGACATCATTAGAAAAAATAAGGTTTTTTTGAAAGCACCAATAACTACTCCACAAGGGGGTGGGTATAAAAGTTTAAATGTTACCACAAGAAAGTTTTTGGGTTTGTACGCGAACATAAGACCTTGTATGAGTTTGCATCCATTTATCAAGACTAAGCATCCTCAAATGGATGTAGTCATTATCAGGGAGAATGAAGAGGATCTATATGCAGGTATCGAGCACCAGCAGACTGATGAAGTTGTTCAATGTTTGAAGTTAATTAGTAGGCCTGGTTGCGAGAAGATTATCAGGTATGCATTTGAATATGCAAAATGTTATGGAAGAAAGAGGGTAACCTGCTTCACAAAAGATAATATCATGAAGCAAACCGATGGGTTATTTCATCAGATTTTTAATGAAATTTCAAGAGACTATCCTGAAATTGAAAACGAGCATTGGATTATTGATATTGGTGCAGCAAAGCTTGCTGATACACCAGAGGCTTTCGATGTAATTGTAATGCCGAATCTTTATGGAGACGTATTGTCTGATGTTGCAGCACAAATTGCTGGTTCAGTTGGATTAGCTGGATCTGCTAATATTGGAGAGGAGTGCGCCATGTTTGAAGCAATTCATGGTTCGGCGCCAAGAATTGCAAATCAAAATAAGGCAAATCCTTCTGGGCTGTTGCAAGGTGCAGTTATGATGCTCAATCATTTGGGTCAGTCTGATGTTGCCGAAAAAGTTCAAAATGCATGGTTGAAAACAATAGAAGATGGTATCCATACTTATGATATATACAAAGAAGGCGTAAGTAAAAAACGTGTTGGTACAGAAGAATTTGCAGAGACAGTAATAAATAATTTATCTAAAAATCCGGATAGCCTTAAGAAAGTAGTTTATAAAAGGGATATAAAACTTGTTCTTCCAAAATATTGTAGAAAGCAACAAATGAAAAAGGATCTAATCGGAGTGGACTTATTCTTACATTGGAATGGGCTTGAACCTGATCAATTAGGGGATCTCGTAACTCAGCTTAATAATCAAAATGTTTCTCTTAGTATGATAACAAACAGAGGTATCAAAGTTTGGCCTGATGGCTTTAGTGAAACATTTTGTACCGATCATTGGAGGTGTCGATTTAAGGCGATTCATAGTACAAGAATTTCCAAATATGAAATAATTGAACTTTTGAATAGAGCCGCTAACTATAATTTAGATGTGATTAAGACTGAAAATCTCTACCATTTTGATGGTGTACCAGCTTTCTCCCTTGGTCAAGGACAATAAGTATTTTAAACTTTTAAACACACAAATATGACACTTAAGCTGATTAATGGAAATTTCAATTCATTAGAGGTTCTAGAAATGATTTCTCATATGGTTAATATCAAAATCAGATTCCATGAAAATAAGATAAATAGTAGTCTGTCGGAGGATGATATCAAAATGAGGGAGCGAAAAATAAAAGCACTTCAAGATGAGTTCAAATCACTAAAAGGGATAATTCAAGCAAAGAATGAAATTGATGTAGAAGCTCTAATAAACTTTAAATAATGGATTCTAGTAAATCGATTAGACTTCTTCATGGGCGATATACTCCAGATGAGGCAAAGGAAATTATTCTGAGCTTGATTAGTTCTAAGATTGATTCCATAAACATAAGAAATCAAAGTGTAAAAGAGCGAACAGGTTTTTTTACGGAAGAGTTAATTAATCGACGGCAGGAGCTAATCCGTGATCGAAACTTTTTAATTGATTTTTTGGGTAGCTTAAGTGGGGATTCTATTGTTGTCAATGTTGTATCTGATATAAATATCACATTAAGCAATAACACTTAGATTGGTTTAGACAGTTAAATATTCAAGCCTCCACAAGCGCTGATAACCTGTCCGGTTATATAGCTACTCATATCTGAAGCAAGGAATAAGGTTGTATTGCCAATTTCTTCTGCTGTACCAAATCTGCCAAGTGGGATTTTAGCAAGAAATGCTTCCGCTGCTGCACCTTCTTTAAGATAGTGTGTCATATCTGTTTCTATGAACCCTGGAGCAATGGCATTTACCCTAACATTTCTACTTCCTAAT
>CANGBH010000154.1 GCA_947451935.1 Chitinophagaceae bacterium | reverse complement strand
GGCTCGAAGTTGTTGTATATCAAAAATAGGATCAAAGGCAGGGAAGTCAGAGTAGGAGAGACCAAGTTCTCTCAACTTTTCATATTCCTCAATCCATAAAGTTCCTAAAAAAGTGATAAGTCCTGATTCCTCATTTAGTTCAAACTGACCTTTTAAAAATGCTTTGTCAACATTTTTGATTTTTAAAATACTGAATTGACTTTCTATTTTCACTATTTCATCAAAATCAATATGGCCATCTATGGTTGGTTTAAGGAGTTGAAATAGATCAAAAAAATGGGGGTTTTCGGATTTTCTTTCCGAGAGTATTTTTATTAACGAAACACCTAAAAATTGAATAGATAAATTTTTATCAAATGAGAAGGCAAAAGGAAATAGCTTCTCTAGTTTACTAGCAGTTAATTGTAGCTCAATGGATATGTTGGTATTCAACTCCATGTCATTTTAAAAACGTCATAAGTAAGGCCATTTTCGCCTTTGTTATAAATTAATTCAACTACTACTTTTTCTTCGTTAAACATCTTGGTAAGTCCTATCAGCATACCATTCATCATTGGTGTTAGACCAGCTCGTTGGGAATGATATTCAATGAGTAAATTGTTCCCATCTTCAATAACTTTAAATTCTGGTGCGGTCAAATTGGGATAGGATAGGGCTACGCGGTTATGAAATTTAGGTAAGTTGTTCATGAACTCCTTTAACGTAGTTCCTCCGCCGTACATTAGTGCTGGATATTTTTTTAGTGAAATGTCCATAATCCAAAATTCACCAAACCGATTTAATATAGCATTGATATCTGTATTTAGTATTTTAGCAGCGGCTGCTGCCAAAGCGTAAGTATACGTATCATCATACACTTCATGGTTTTCAAAATCACTGATGTCTAATTTGGATTCTTGGACAATATTTAGCCATATTTCTTCCCCAAATTCAGTTATAATTAATTGCTGTATCGATTGATTTATAATGCCGTACATCGGTTTGCTTAGATTTTATTAAAATTACGCAGATTCTCTGTTTTCGGTATAAATGAAGAGGTATAATTTCCTTAGTTACCGTGAATTTATTCAAATCCGTTCAGTATTTATACGTAATGATAATAACTGGGGGTTACTTTTACAACCTGCGTCTAGTGTATTCCTTATTGATTAGGTTAAGTTCTCGTGTGGTTTGTCCAGAAATAGAGCTATTTTCTTCAGCTCTTCTCATGAGGTAAGGAATGACTTCCTCTATTGGACCAAAGGGAAGGTATTTGGATACATTAAAACCGGCATCACTTAAATTAAATGTCAGGTTATCGCTCATTCCATAAAGTTGTGAAAAATGGACATGCGGATCATTGAGTGGAATCGATAGGCTAATTAATTGGTCTGTTGCCAATAAGTTACTTGATTCATTATGGCTTGCTATGATGGTTGAAATGAACTCTAGTTGACTAAAGCAAAATTTTACTGCATCATTGAAATCAAGATCCGTTGCCACTTTAGTAGAGTGAATTGGTGTGGAATAGCCTAATTTTTGAGCGCGTTTATTCTCTTTTTCCATGTACGCACCCCTTACCAATTTTGTGCCTAAGATGTAGTTGTTTTCACGTGCATGGGTGAAACTGTTTTTAAGAAAGTTTAATCGATCTTGGCGATATAACTGAATGGTATTATAAACGATTACTTTTTCTTTGTTGTACTTCTTCATCAAGGATTCTGCTATAACGTCGATTGGCTCTTGTATCCATGACTCTTCCGCATCGATCATCAGTCCGATGTTTTTTTCAGCCGCTAGCTGACTAATAGAATCTACTCTAGCCAATAATTTGTTCCATTTATTCAATTCCTCATTTGGTAGCTCGTTAATTCGGGTTTCAAAGGAGATTTGATCTTGAATTTTTTCCAAGTAGAGGAGATCGGAATTCAGTTTTTCGAGCAGTGCGACAGAAGTTAAGCCTGTAATCTTGATGCTTATAAAAGGAATATTTTGTTGAGTTGATGCGTAGGTGATAACTTTTTTGAATTGTTCAGCAGCAGCATCATAGTGTTGGTCATCTTTTTCTCCGCCTTCAAGACCAAAGTCTAAAATGACTTGAACATTAAATTTCGATAAGGTACTAGCCACTATTCCAGTAGCTTCTAGTGTTTGGCCCCCTACAAATTGTTCAAAAAGGGTCTTTTGAATCAGCTTTTTTATTGGAAATCCACTCTTGATGAGCCAGGGAGTAATTTTCGTGGCAAGTTTGACAAGAGCAGCTGATTTCATGAAACGGAAAAGAAATCTTGCTTTCCTTAGCGCTTTGTCAGATTTATAGGCAAATGCCTTTTCCGTATTGTCGAGGTTTATGCTGGTGTTCATTCTAGTAGAAGTATTCCTTCGATACAAAGGTACATCCAAATAGAAAAAAAAGGTTAGCTAGCGGATTTATTCATTTACTGAGGACAAATTGCCATATTATGCAGCAACAGTGTTCAACTTTGAGATTGTTTTATTGAGTAGGATCATTATATCACAGACTTCACCTCCAATTGTAGTATGTACATAATTGTTGGAATCGGTTTTGTAAATTAGGCCATCTGTTTCCATTTCTTTGAGGCACTGGGATAACATTCTGCTGCTGATTTTGGGCAACAATTGTTTTATTTTATTGAATTTTAGCGGCCTGTTCAGCATTAACCAAAGTATAACCGACTTCCATTTTCCACTTATTTTTTTCCGTTGAACTTCAAAATTCTCTAAGTCGATTTGCTGTCTTAATTCCATCATGTTGAGAACATTTATGTTTTGCTATATAAAATTAACAAAGGAAAGTGTAGAAGTTTGATCCTTTCAAATTGGCAGTTAGTTTTTCCTGCATATTTTAAACTGTTTCCAATGATTTTGAAACATAATAAAATCTTTTTCATTGGGTACCTATGAAACAAATTATAAAATAAAGTAATATATAAATTGTCGTCAATCTATTTTTTAAGTAACAGGGTTATAATATTATATATTGAAAATCAATGTTTTATAAATAAGTAAAACTAATTTCTGTTGCCTGTAATGTATTTTTAAGTAACCATTTTGGCTGGTCTATTTTATTTTTAGTTTATAGTCTCTTTTTATCTGTTTACAATTCATTTCTAGCTTTTTTAAAACTTCATAATGGAAAAATTGGTGTTTTAAGAACAGTTAATTTTAGTATCTTTCTTCTGTATATTTACCCTCCCATATTCAATTTATTCTTTCTTAAATAGTTTTAAAATGGCTAGTTACTTTTTATATATGATTGTCAGTTTTTTAGGTTTTCTGATTTTGATAATCATCAATTCAAAATACCGAGAGCTTTCCAGCATAAATAAATTTTTGCAGATCCCCATTGGAATTATTGCCTCTCGTAACTTCTTTCATGCCATAAGCGTATTTTATCAAACACCATTTACCCATTCTGTGATCAATGGGTTAGATATTTTAGGAACAATGAGTATTGTTTGTTTCTACTTATATATTAGAGGCCTGGTGTTAAAGTCTAATGAATTGAAATCCAATTATTTCCACTTTTTTTCACCCCTTTTGCTAATATTTAT
>CANGBH010000153.1 GCA_947451935.1 Chitinophagaceae bacterium | reverse complement strand
TATATTCAGCAATACAATGATCTAGATCAAGTATGGATTGTAGTTTCCCCACAAAATCCGCATAAAGAAAATCACAGCTTACTAAATGAGTACCACAGATTACATCTAGTTCGATTAGCGGTTCAAGGTGAGCGAAATATTAAAGAAACAGATATTGAATTTCATCTCCCAAAACCATCATATACCATAAATACCTTAACGTATTTGGAAGAGAAATATCCTCAACATCAGTTTTCCATCATCATGGGAAGTGACTCACTTCAAAATTTGACAAAATGGAAAAGCAGTGATATTATAATAAAACGGTACCCAATATATGTATATGAAAGACCAGGATATCCTATAAAAACATCAAACCAAAATATAAATATCATTATTGCAAAAGCACCCATGTTAGAAATCTCTGCTTCCATGATTCGGTCAATGATTCAAGAAGGTAAATCTATACGGTATTTTGTACCCGATTCAGTGAAAGAAGAAATTGATGCGAACAGTTATTATAAAGCAACGCATTTTTCAAAAGAAAAAACCAAGAACTAAAAAAACCAAGGCAATTAAAGGTGCTGGTATTTTTGAATACATCAATAAGAAAAATGTTGTCGATACTACAGAGAAAAAGACAATCGATGAATGAGCAGGTTGATAGATAAATAGCAGTATAGTATCTTTTGTTAAATAAATAATACTTGCAATCATAATCCCAACAACAGCAGCATTAATACCTTGAATAATTTGTTGTAATACTGGGTATCGATGGAGGTTTTGCCAGATCGGGTAGAAAAATAATACTAAAAAACAGCTAGGCAAAAAAATAGCAATCGCTCCTATCAAACATCCCATCAGCTGATATAGCGGGCCACGATCACTCATGGCCAAACCACCCACAAATGCAGCTATAGAAAATACAGGCCCAGGAATGGCTCTCACTAAACCAGCTCCTGTAAGGAAATTGCTTCGATCAATTTTAATTACATTCTGATTATTTTGTTTGATGTGGTCAGATTCGGGACGAACTACATACTGCTCATACATCATAGGAATTAATACATCAGCTCCACCAAACACTATACTTCCAAAACGATACGTGTTTTCAAACAAATTGAAAGGCGTACGATTTGTCCATTGCTGTTTTCTAGCTGATTCTGATAAAAAACCACTAAGTAGGAATAGAATAGAAAAAACAATGAATAGACTCCAATTAATTTTGCGTTTCTTCCAAGGAATTGAAACATCTGAGAGTTTATCAAATAAAAGAGAAATCAACGAGCCAAAAACTAAGATGATTGGAAAAATCCAAGGTGAAGTAAAAAAATAGAAAGTAGCAATACTTGCAATGAAAATGATTCCTTTCCCAATCTTGCTTTTTATTAATTTTAAACTGATAAATAGAGCATAGACTAAAAATCCAATACCCATTGGTTGAATGAAACTAAACAGACTAGAATGTGTTGAAGTGAAATCAAGGGTTACAAAAAAGGAGAATGCCGTCATGATAAGTACAGCTGGAAGAATCCAAACCAACAGAGTTAGAATGGCTAAGGAAAATCCACCCCGCTTAAAACCGATTAGCGTTAAAGTTTGAGTAGATGTAGCTCCTGGCATCAGTTGACAAAAAGAATTGATATCTAATAACTCAGTTTGGGTAAGGTCCTTTCTTTTTTCTACAAAAGTGCGTGTCATCATGCCAAAATGACCTTGAGGTCCTCCAAACGCAGAAATACTATGCAAGAAAACAGCTTTCAAAAATGGTATGTGACGAATGGGTATCAAAAAAAATTATGAATTAAGCTTTTTCATCAAGGGGTTTATCAGATGAAGATTTCAATGATTTAATAAATATGTAATAAGGAATTTATAAAATTCATCAAATATTAAGGAAATTTAATGTCATAAAAAATAATCGCAATAACTTCGCTCTTTGTAAAAATAACAAAGATTCAATTGAATTCAATACACAGATTCTCATGAAAAACACACTAATTAGTTTTCTTATCATAAGCTGTATAGTAAGTATTATAGGTTGTTCCCCAAAAGTAGTATCCTATTCACAGGATAAGTCCATTCATAGTGAAACTGGAATTCCAGATTACAGTCAGCTGGACTATTGGGCTGCTCATCCAAATAAAGTAGATCCATCTGACAGTGTACCGCTACCATTAAAGCATAACGTAAAAGAGAAAAACGTAGATGTATTTTTTATACATCCTACTACATTTTTAGAAGAAAGAGAAAATGGTTTAAATAACGCAAGAATAGATAACGACACCATAAACTATAAAACAGATTTTACATCAATCTTGTATCAAGCATCCGTATTTAATGAAGATTCACGTATATACGCGCCACGGTATAGACAAGCCCACATCAGCATGTATTATGAAAAAGATAGTGCCACAAAATATAAAGCCTTCAATTTAGCGTATGAAGATGTGAGAAATGCATTTATCTATTACCTGGAGCATGAAAATAAAGGGAGGCCAATTGTTATAGCTTCACATAGTCAAGGTACAACACACAGTATCCGGTTACTCAAAGAATTTTTTGACGGGAAGCCCCTTGCAAATCAATTAGTTTGTGCATACCTGATTGGAATGCCAGTAAAAAAGAATGAATATGAAAAGATTGAAATGTGCAAGGATAGCTTGTCAACTGGTTGTTTCGTGAGTTGGAGAACCTATAGGGAAGATTTTTCAAACGAACTGATCAATAGAAAAGATACTAGCATTGCGGTTGTAAATCCAATTAGTTGGAAGTCTACCAACGAAGTAGCCAGTAAAGAACTTCAACAAGGAGCAGTCCTATATAATTTTAATAAAATATATAGCCACACACAAGGTGCACAAGCAGAAGGTAATGCACTATGGGTGCCTCACCCCAAATTCCCTGGCTCTTTTTTATATAGAGCTAAAAATTATCATTCTGGAGATATTAATTTATTCTATTTGGATATCCGAAAGAATATGGCAAGGAGAATTGAGTTTTATTTAGGGAAAATAAAACCATAATCAGCTTATTTATTGACTAAGATCATAGGGGTAGAAAAATGCGTAATGTAGGTTTGACTAAATCTACATTATGAAATTACTATTAGTCCCCACTGATTTCTCTCCTATGGCAGATAATGCCATGAAGTATGCAATGGATATGGCAAAAGCCACGAATTCCAACTTGATGCTTGTTAACATGTATCAAATACCAATAAGTTTTTCTGAGGTACCATTAGTAACCATTTCTCTAGATGAACTGAGAAAAATAAGCCAAGACAAACTTAGTGAAGTGAAACATAATGTTGAAACAATCACAGGGGGTAAAATACATGTATATACTGAAAGCATATTGGGTGAAGTAGCAAATGAAGTTGAAAAACTATGTGAACGTTTACACCCCTACGCGGTAATTGTAGGAACTAGAGGGGTAACTGGTCTTGGTAAGTTTTTTTTAGGAAGTAATACACAATCCATTGTTGAACATGTAAATACACCTGTGCTCGTTATACCACCGGGTGCAACATTCAAACCATTTAAAAAAATTGGACTAGCCACAGATTTGAAAGGAGTGATTGAAAATACACCTATAGGTCCAAT
>CANGBH010000152.1 GCA_947451935.1 Chitinophagaceae bacterium | reverse complement strand
TGCAGCGCGTGCAATTTTTTCACCCATTACACTCCCTAAAGATCCACCGATGAAGTTAAAGTCCATGCAACAAATTACAAGGCCATTGCCACCTACTTTACCAACCGCAGTTGTAATCGAATCATGAAGGCCCGTTTTGTTATATGCTTCAACTAATCTTTTCTTATATGGTTTCAAGTCATTAAAGCCTAAAAAATCAACAGAACGAACATCACTAAATAATTCAGTGAACTCATTTTCATCAAACAAAATTTCAAAATACTCTGCACTTCCAATTCTATGATGATATGCGCATTTAGGACAAACCGATAGGTTTTCTTTTAGTTCAACTTTAGTACAGGTGTATTTGCAGGATGGGCATTGTGTCCAAAGTCCATCAGGAACTTCTTTTTTCTCAGAAGTAGATGTACTGATTCCCTTTTTACGCCGTTTAAACCAACTATTCGAAGTTGCTTCAGGTTCAGGTAATGAACCTGACAAATGAGCGCTGAAATCATCATCACGTTTTAATGCCATGTTGAGCAATTTTATTGAAGTCCGGTTTCATCTTTTACATCAGCCCGAACCAACCTGATTGCAGAGAACACAAATATATACGATATATGGCAATCAATACAACTAGAGGAGTTATTGATTGACAATCAATAAATTAGAACAGCTCCGGTTGTTTTTTACTGTCACCAGATACAAGCCATTCTAGCTCTGTGCTTTTTGTGAAATCGGCCAACTTATTACCAATTGCTTTCCATCCCATCACTTCAACAAAGTCAGAAATTTTGACTTTCGTCTCCCGAATTTGTGCTCCGCGACCTGATCGAACGATTAAAATTGGACTTTCTTCGGTTGACACTGTTTCTACGTAGTTGCCCTTTGCTTCTTTAATGAAGTAAAACTTTGTATCCACAGTGGATGTTTCAATTTTAAATCGCTTCACGTTAAATTGAAGCTTTTCATTATCTAAATATACTGCTGTGACAACTCGGTTCTGATTGAATTTTTCAATTTTAATCACCTTTTCAACATCAAATCGCTGCGTCAAATCAGTTGAAGCTATTTCATAATAACCATCATGATACATTACCAATAAGTGATCTTCTGGTTGAAAGCTGCCTAAATAGGTTCCTTTTTGCTCTGTATTAATTCGCCCAAAATTATCATCAAACCATAATTCACGCCCCCCCAGTGTTGACTTACCAGCTTCTTTTATCTTGACATTTTTGATGGGGTATTTTGTCACTTGATTGCCAATAGCACCTCTAGCCTTTATATCAAGTGTTTCAAAATAAAATTCAAATTGCTTAATGCGTGCGCTACAATTTGGGCTGAGAATTACAGAAATCGTTTCAGCTTCTCCATTTGGATTGATGCTAAAATAATTGACTTTGGATTTATCGGATCCTTTGGTGAGGTCATATTCTTTATCGCGGGTAACCCCTGTAACATTAAATCGTTTTGAAAATGAAATACCAGAAGCACCATCCGTATAAATCATGTTATACGTCATCCGTTCATCGGTTTTTTGGAATACTGCTGCATGAATGATGTCTTTACCGATATATACTTTATCGTCAACCTTAACAACCTTCATAATGCCTCTTCGTGTAAAGACGATAATATCATCGAGGCTTGAACATTCTGCCACAAACTCATCTTTTTTCAAACTTGTTCCAATAAAACCTTCTTCCCTATTCATGTAGAGCCTCGCATTTGCGATGGCAACATTTCTTGCTTGAATAACATCAAATGGCTTTATCTCTGTTTTGCGCTCACGTCCTTTACCATATTTAGTTTGCAATCCTTGATAATATTCAATTGCATAATCAGTCAGGTTAGCCAATGAATTTTTTGTCTCCTTTATCTCCTCTTCAATTCCCTTTATTTGAAGATTGAGTTCGTTGATATCGAGCTTATAAATTCTTCTTACTGGCTTCTCCGTTAACTTAACAACGTCTTCTCTAAGTATTTCCTTTTTGAATAGCTTTTTAAAGGGTGTGAATGCATTAAGAATCGCGACTAACACAGTTTCCCAATCTTCATGTTTCTTCTCCAGTTCCTTATAGATCTTTTCCTCAAAGAATATTTTTTCCAAGGAAGTGAAATGCCATTTGTCTTGAAGCTCAGCTAATTTTATTTCTAATTCTTGGCGCAATAAGTCTTTCGTGTTATCTGCTGAAATTTTAAGCAAATCAGTTGCAGAAAGAAACTTAGGAATATTTTCAACTATGACACATGCATTAGGAGCAATGCTTACCTCACAATCTGTAAAAGCATATAAGGCATCGATGGTTATATCGGATGAAATACCTGCCGCAAGCTCCACCATAATTTCTACTTCAGCTGCTGTATTATCAGTAACTTTTTTGATTTTGATTTTACCTTGGTCATTTGCTTTTACAATGGACTCCATTACCTGAGTGGTTGTAACACCATATGGTACATCACGTATTACAATTGACTTTTTGTCGACTTCGTAGATATGTGCTCTGCAGCGAATTCTTCCACCTCTTTTTCCATCGTTATAGTTACTCACATCAATCATTCCACCTGTTTGAAAATCGGGAAAGAGTTCAAACTTTTTTCCTTTCAAATATTTGATGGAAGCCTCTATCAATTCGGTGAAATTATGAGGCAATATTTTTGTAGAAAGTCCAACCGCAATTCCTTCAGCACCTTGTGCGAGCAAGAGCGGAAACTTCATAGGCAGATTCACTGGTTCTTTCTTTCGACCATCGTAACTAAGCTGCCATTGTGTGGTTTTAGCATTGAACGCTACCTCAAGTGCAAACTTGCTTAGTCGCGCTTCAATATAACGTGGGGCAGCTGCATCATCACCTGTGCGCACATCACCCCAGTTTCCCTGCGTTTCAACCAACAAATCTTTTTGTCCAAGATTAACTAGAGCATCTTGTATACTTGCATCACCATGTGGATGGTATTGCATTGTTTGTCCGATGATATTAGCCGCTTTATTTAATCGCCCATCATCCATTTCCTTCATGGCATGAAGAATGCGACGGTTCACCGGTTTTACACCGTCTTCAATTGCGGGAACAGCTCTTTCTAAAATAACATACGATGCATAATCTAGAAACCAGCTTTTATACTGTCCCGAGACGCCGGAATCACTATCACTTTCTACATTGAATTTTGACTTAGACATGTATCCTATAATTTATTCGGAAGCTTGTGCAACCGATCTTTTTTTAACTTCAAAATCTTTTGTTCCCTTTAGAGGACCTTGCGTTTCAAGCTCTTCCAATTCAATCATTTTTTTAAGTCGCCACAATAGGAAGGCATCACCTGTGGTTTCTTTATTTTTTGACAGAAATTGATTTATAATTTTTGATGCTTTCTGATTATCGTGAGAGATGAATCGACTTAAATCCGCATCATAATAATTAGCCTCTTTAGAAATCAGTTTTTTTCCTCCTTCAAGAAGCCTAACAAAACCAGCTTCCAAACATGTTTTATTCCACTCATCAGAATCCACTTCGAATTCACTTGGCGTAATAGGACGAGCCAATTTTTTAGCCTTAATAAATTCACGTGCAGGAATTTGACTAAGCCAATCTGGATAAAATATATTTCCTTTCTCGTTTATGAAAGGGAGGTTGTTTAGGTATA
>CANGBH010000151.1 GCA_947451935.1 Chitinophagaceae bacterium | reverse complement strand
GTATGTTTAACCCCTACAACATCTTTAATCACTATTGATTTATTATCTGCTAATAAAAAGCCGTAGAATGTATCTCCTTCTTTTGTGTCAATCAACCAGGGTTCGTAGCCAAAAACAATTGATGCATTAGGATTAATTATAGCATTTAGCAGAGAGGATTTATCATATTTCTTATTAATACGTGTTAAATCCGGACCAATATCCTTTCCATTAGCACCTATTCGATGGCAAGAGGAGCAGTTCTGTATGAATAGATTTTTTCCCTTTTTAGGATCAGCCTTTACTCCATCAATGACAGTCATAGAATAAGAATTGCCTAAATGTTGATTGAAAAAATTAATAGCTTGTAGCCTAACTGATTGATCAGGATTGTGAATTAGTAATGAATCGACTGTAGCATATAAATCCTTAGGGAACACTTTTGATAACATCATTCCAATGATCATCTGTCCTCCCATTGAATCACTTGCCATACGTTTTGCAGTATTCGCCTTACTATCCAACGAAATATATTCATTCAAAATTCGCTCACTAGCAGCCTTCATATCTGCACGTTTTTTTTCGATTCCCAAATTCAACTTAATGGATTTCCAATCAAGCAAGTCAGACCAATCATTTGTTTGACGAAAAGACAACCAATATTTTGCCCCTTCAGCAACATCTTGGATATTGCTTTGGGATAATTTCATCATGGCATTAGCGGCATTTTCATGATTGACAAAAGCTAAACCTGTCAATGCTTTACTACGCTCGTCTTTTGAAAGTACAGTACTGTTTGCCCATGAAGATAGAATAGGCACTGACGAAACAGGATGCAATCTCCAGATCAATCGTGCATAAGCGAGGTTCCAATGTATTGATGATGAAGCAATTCTCTGTTGATATAACTTTTGAATCTCAGGAAAAATTTTCTCTGCATCTTTTTCAACTGAGGTTCCTATACTTTCTAACAAACTATTATCTAGTCCATCGTATCTAGCAATAATATTAAGTAGAATATCCCGCTTAGATTCATAGGGCACATCACGCAATGCAATTGCAATTTCTCTATGGAGAAAAGAAGAAGGAAAATCATCTTTTTGAAGACTAGGATTAATTTCTCTTTTTGAGGAAACAGTACAAATTCTACTGGTGATGAAGTCAATTAATTTTTCAGAAGTATAAACGCTTCTCAATGCTCTGAATGCGGATACACTTATTCGAGTATCCTTTGATGATACTAATTGCTCTACCTCATGTTGTCCTTTTCGCCCCAGTTGAGCCATCAACCATATTGCTCTAGCTTGATGGTATGGATTTTTTGACAGAAGCAATGACTTAACGGATTCAAGAGCCCCATCTCCTTGATTTTTCAATCCTTCAAAACCCATTTCACGAACATTGACAGCTGGACTCTTTAATGCCTCAAGTAAACCAATTGGTGTATTAAGACTAATGTTTGGTCGAACAAGCTTCTTGTTTTTGGGAGTAATTCGATAAATTCTGCCATAGCCTTTTGTATCAGTCATTTGATGGCCTCCAACAACAGGATCATACCAATCCGCAATATACATAGCTCCGTCTGTACCAATCATTACATCACTTGGACGAAACCATTTTTTCAAATCAGTATTATTACCCTTATCATGCCAGACATAAGATTTATTATCAAACGGCAAGGAGCTGACAAAATTCGTTCGTTTTCCAGCAAGCTTGAACCCTGCCCCTTTTAGTTCAGGTTGATATCCGAAGATTGCATTTCTTCCTGCATCAGCACTAAATAACATCCCTCTATACTTAATGCCTAACCCATCCCCTTCATTCAATGCAATTCCTGTTGGTGCTCCAGCGCCAGAATTATCTCCAGCAGGCATTACGCCTGGATCTTCTTGATGCCAATGAGCAGTAAACATATTTTGCCCCGGACGTTGATCTGCTTGCCAAAATCGAGTTCCATCTGGACTAAAGTATCCAGCATTCCCGCCTTCCATTAAGGAACTAACGCGACACGATACTACTTCATCGTCATTATCATTCTGCCACATATCTCCAAAAGAGTCCATGCACGTTTCATAACTATTTCTAAACCCATGGCCAAGGACTTTCAATCCTGTACCATCTGGATTCATTACCATCTGGATACCACCTACCCAAATTCTTCCATCATCACTTACCCTATTCCCTTCATTCGTTAAATTATATGGTGTACCACCAGTATATAGACTCCCTGAACGCAATGTCCAGCCACTCTTATCTTTAACAGTGTGAGGACCTGCATTTCCAACACTAAAGTACCAACGGCCATCTGGACCTACCACCATGGAATGCAACGCATGATCGTGGTCTACCCCACCAAAACCTGTTAATACGATTTCCTTTCTATCAGGCTTATCATCTCCATCTTCATCAGTATAAACAATCAAATTCGGCGAACAAGAAACAATCACTTTATTACCGACTACTGCTATGCCTAAAGGTGAAATCAAATCGGGATCATCCACAAAAACGGTTGACTTATCTGCTTTACCATCTTGGTTTGTATCTTCCAAAATTATCACTCTATCTCCTTTCGGATGATGCAATGCAAGTGTTGAATCGTTGTTAAACAATCGATAATTAACAGCTTCTGTCACCCAAATTCTTCCTTTATTATCTGTATCGATATTAGTGGGATTATAAAACATTGGACTTTCTGCCCACAATGTGGCTTCTAAATCGGCTGGCAGATAGAGATGAAGGTCATCCTGCTTATTACCATCTACTACGTTAAATGAAATGGATAAAAAAAGGCTGATAAGTAGAAAGGATATGATTGATATTTTTTTCATGGATGAATTAAGTTATGCCAAATTGATAAACAAATGATTTACCCAAATATCTGGTGTAGGTAGTTAAGATTATACTGACATGCTTTCACAATATCCATTTGGGGAGGCTTTGCGCCTTCAATTTGAATCCATCCATCCCCTTGATATCCGATTTCCTTTAATGCCTTTCCAATACGATTCCAATCTAATGTACCTTGGCCAAGCAAAAATCCATTTTCTTTGAAATGCAATTCACAAATATTGTCTTTGCCTAATAATTTTAATTCGTTGAAAACATCATTGCCTGCATCAGCCGCATTTCGAAAATCATAATATACTTTGATAGCAGGAGAACCTACTTGCTGCATAATATCAAGGTGCTCCTCTGCGGTCATATACGATTCAATTCCTAATGTAATGCCTAGCTTTTCTGCCTTAGGGGCTACACGCTTTAATCGTTTTACTACTTCAGCTTTCCCAATTGAATCTTTTCTTAAATCACCTGCATAGAAAAACGCTAGTAAAATAACTGATACATCTAACTCTTTAGCAACATCAACACTATCCCATACCCATTCCTCCGTTCTCGGATCGGACTTGTATGGAAAAGAATTTAATTCACCTATCGCTAAACTACTAATTTTGACACCTGTCTTTTTTGACTCCTTAATATAATCCGCTTGTACTTCTTTCTGTCTTAGCCACATGTTATTATCTAGACTTCCTAAGCTCACCTGTATACCATCTAAACCTATTTCTTTTGCCACTTTAAATGCGTCAATTTCTGAAAACTTATCAATTGACCAATCGCAAGTGCTAATCTTGAATTGACATGATTTAGTTGAAGATAATAGAG
>CANGBH010000150.1 GCA_947451935.1 Chitinophagaceae bacterium | reverse complement strand
TTTTCATTGAAATAGCGTTATTTTAAATAAATCTTAGGGTATGATAAAAATAGTTAAAATACTAACCTTGTTTTTTCTAGTTGCCTACGTAGTGAGCTGCCAGAAAAAGGAATTGATATCTCCTAAGACACCAGACACCATCGATGATAAACGAATCAAAGCAGGTGTTATGGCTAAAGTGAATGACCTTGACTTCATCTCCGCTGTCAATTCTCCTGATACGGTTAACTTAATTGATCCCAATGCAGTAGACCCGAATCAGCCCACTCCATATTATGCCACCTATGGTTCAAATGATTCATCCCTTATTATTCTAGCCGATGGGGAAATGCCATCTCAAGACTCTGTAAAGTATGCTAAGATTTTACTGTGGATTACCAGATTTAAAGGGGCTGATACCTATTCTATTAATGACGGGTCTAGTTTAGCTGTTTTTAGTATCGTTGACTCTACATATAATCTAAGACAATTTGCAAGCAGCGACCTTCCTAATAATGGTAATGTGAAAATCAGCTACTTTGATACTGCGGCCAATACCATTAGCGGAACGTTTGAATTTAATGCGATATCTAATGATAGTTTACTTGTTGTCAAAAATGGAGTGTTCAATTCGGTTAAAATAAATCGATAAAACGATAGTACACTCTTTTTTTCAAATAGAAGATTCTTTTGTCTTATTGTTTTCTTCTATCCATTCCTTCAATTGTCATTCCGGGCAATCCAATGTCATTGTAGTCATCCTACTGTAGTCGATGCAACCTACTGTCGTTCAATGCAAGCTACTGCCATTCCGAGCACACCACTGTCATTCCACCCACTCAACTGTCATTCCAACTATTCAATTGTCATTCCGAGCGAAGCGAGGAATCTTGCCTTTACTCCTCTGTGATTCCACCCATTCAACTGTCATTCCAACTATTCAATTGTCATTCCGAGCGAAGCGAGGAATCTTGACTTTAATCGAATGAATTAGATTCCTCGCTTCGCTCGGAATGACAGAAATATTGTGTTCGGAATGACAGAAATATTGTGCTCGGAATGACAGTATAAAGAAGGGAATGACAGTATAAACAAAGAAATCATGGAAGAAAAAAGCTAATAACAGAAGTATTGCGCTCGGAATGAAAATAGTAAAAAGTTGAACTCTTTTCTTTTAGTTTACCCTAGTAAAATCACTGCCTGATTCTGCAAAAGCTGGATTGATTGAATCATTCTGGCAGTGGAAAACCATAAGAGCTTAACAATATTTCAAGTAAGATTTAGAAGACGCTTGGGTATAACAGATCTCAAGGTTTATTCATAGCTTCCCAACATTATTATTTATCTCACTGCCTTTACTAGCCCTTATTATACAATTATTCTTTAATAGAAGAAAGAACTTGGGCTATGCCCTACATGCGATTTTTTTATTACACCTCTATGTATTCAGCTTTGTTGCTTTCCTGATGTATTCTTGCGTTGTTGACCCTGTTATATTCTTAAAGGCAACATGAAAGGTGTTATAGGTTATAAAACCAACTTTGGTAGACAAAGATTCTACCGTACTATCTTTTAAAAAACCATTTTCAATCAGTTTAATCGCATCGTGAATGCGAATTATTTTCTTATAATCCGAAAATGTCTCCAGACAATGATATTTAAATACAAATGCAATATGGCTGGAAGGAATTTTTAGATGTGTTGCAATTTCATCAATCGTTATATCTGGTTTTCTGAATATTTCAGCATGAAAAGCTGCTTCCTCAATTTGATGGATATATTCTTTTAATTGGTTATTTATTTTCTCAGCTAGCTTTATATCACGGGCTAAACTGATTTCTTGAAGAGGATTTTTAGTGCTCCATAATTGGGGGATTGCCAGTTGATTGGTAATCTCTTCAATTTTTTTATTTAGAAAATCAAATCCGTATTGGATTTCAGGAGTTAAAATAAATTTTAGATAAATCAAATTCCAAGCCAATGCTGGTATCCACATCCGAGGTTGGTTGTATCCAATGGTCCCTTTATCAATATAAATCATGAAAAACCTGAAAAGGAAGATGAGGAAGATGGAGAGGAACGTACTGTAGAGAAAAATTGTCCAATTACTGATCAGCCTATTTTGAGCTTGTACAATTTTTATGTCACTTTTCCTGAACCATATATTGTTATAAAGCAACCTGAATCCCAATAACTGGTAAATTATTACATATAAAATACCTGAGACAATGAATACAGTTACAACTTTTTGTCGATGTTGTTTATCTAAAATTACTGAAATTGCCATGATGCAAATCAATATCATTGGCATTATAAAATGTACCAATTTCCTTGTTTTGTAATTTTCGACTAAAATCAAATCTTCAAAGTATAAATAAAAAAACGGGGTAGAAATCAGTACGGTGGTATCCGCAAATTGTAAGACTCGAATGGGTAAAATTGACGGATCAAGTGAGTAGATAAAGTGTAAAATATAGCGAATAGAGGTGTTTAGGATCAAAAAAATGAGGTATTTGTTTACGAAGGGGGACAACTTATCACCCCTTTTATTGAGAATGACAGCTATGGTAACAAAACCCAGTATGATGCTAAGGAATAGTATTAATGTATTTAGCATTTATTGTTTTTCTAAATTATGTTTAAATCTACCTTTTTTAGAAAACAGCAGGGATGTTTTTTAGGCAAAAAAAATCTATTCAAAGGTACAATTACAAAATGCCGAAGAACTGAATATATTCTAATGATATGGCTGAAATATGTATTGTAAAGACTGAAATCCGTTTTTTTTCAGTTATAATTTTTAAAAATGCACCTGAATTAGATTCCCGAATTCAAATATTGATCTCTTTTTCTGAATTAAATTCTCTTTTGAAATTCCAGCTAATAAAAACCATGAAACCGGTGATAAATTCCGAGTCAATTCATGCCAGCTAAAAGGATTGCAAATTTTTCTTCTAATAGTTTTAGTGAAATAGTTATTAACAAGGGTGAAATAAATTACTGATGTTTTATCTCTGTAGTCTATCCCATTATTTTGTTAAAGTTAAAAATCCCTAACTCTAAAAAATGTACCATGAAAAGAGTCTTATTAGCAGTCTTTTGCTTTGCCGCATTGGCAACCAAAGCACAGGTTGGTATTGGCGTATCTGCCAAGGATGTACAACCGTCAGCACAGCTTGAAGTAAAATCAACAAACAAGGGCTTGCTGGTTCCCAGAATGACAGAAGTTCAAAAAAACGCTATTACCAGTCCGGCAATGGGTTTATTGGTATTTCAAACAGACGGAACAAAAGGGTTTTATTATTTTAATGGTACTACTTGGGTTAAGGCTAGTGGGGTCGAGGGTGATAAAGGGGATGTTGGTCCTAAAGGAGATGTTGGTCCTAAAGGTGACAAAGGGGATAAAGGTGATCCTGGCGACACAGCAACATTATCAAAAAATATAAATCTAAAACTAAATATCGCTGATACAGCAAGCATGCTGGATAACCGATTTGCAAAAGACACTGTGAGTTTGAGTAATAGAATTGATGCAATGGGACTATCATCAGACGCTAAGATTGATCTAAAGCTAAATATCGCTGATACAGCATCAATGCTGGACAATCGATTTGCAAAAGACACTGTGAGTTTGAGCAATAGAATTGATGCACTGGGACTATCATCAGACGCTAAGATTGATCTAA
>CANGBH010000149.1 GCA_947451935.1 Chitinophagaceae bacterium | reverse complement strand
TGTTGCTCCTGCCTCCTGAATAATTGAGGCTACAACTTGCTTAATTTCCTCAGCACTTAGCTGTTGAGGAAGAAATTTTTCAATGACCTCAACCTCTTCTTTTTCCTTCAACGCTAAATCAGCTCTATTTTGCTGTTCAAAAATTTCAATTGAATCTTTACGTTGCTTAACTAATTTCTGAAGCATTTTAATTTCTGCATCTTCTGAAATTTCTGCAGCTGCACCTTCGGCAGTTTTTGCAAGAAGTATTGCAGATTTTATAGCGCGCAAGGCTCTCAAGCCTTTTTCATCCTTAGCGAGCATTGCCTTCTTTAACTGTTCGTTTATTGTAGCTTCTAATGACATAATTCAAAATTTGATTAGATGATTACTTATTGTTGCTCTTGTGACTTCTTGAATTTAGCATAAAAATTCTTAGCAAAATCTTTCATTTCTCCCACCAATTCTTTTTGATGCGTGGCACGTTCAAAGGTGTCTGCCATGGTCATCATAGTTTGATAATAAAAATCCGCCATCTCATCTACCATCATTTCTTTAGTCCATAAATCAATTCGAAGTGCCGCTCTTTCCTTACCATCCCAAAAAGAAATCATCATCGCTTTAGCTTCTTGTTTTTCTTCACTACTTGACTGAGTAGCATTCCACAGTATTTGATGTGGTATTTTACTCTCATCTAATGTTACATCAATTGCAATGGTTGATTGAATCATAATCTAAATTTATCCTGCGAAGTTATAGTAATTTAAGAATCATTTATTGGCGAGAATCAAACCAGTTCCAATCATATCAGACCTCATTTGTTCATCTCTATAAATACGAATCAATTTTTCTCCAATATCCAACGGATCATTTTCTTGAAAAAACATTCCTGCCATACCCGATAATTCAGCGTGCGTGGAATTATCCGATACAACAACTGAAACACCTAATTTCATTGACATTAGTACTGGCATGCTGAAACGATCCCAACCACAAGGATGAACCAATGAATAAGCTGAAGACATCAATTTGATTTCTTGTTCTCTAGATAATTTTCCAGTCAGTAGAACATCATCTCGATATTTATACGAAGCAAGCTCGTTTAAAAATCGATTAGCAGATTTATTCAATGTGCCGGATAAAACCAATCGCATATTACTTCCCAATCTTTTTTTAAAGATTGAAAAGCCTTTCAATAAATTAATTAGGTTAGCAGCAGGATGAATGGGACCAGCATATAAAAAGTAGGCGTCGCCCTTGGTGTATTCAAATCGTACCGCATCACGGTCATATTCGTCATTCGGCTTTAGGTCTGCTTCAACAAATGGCTTAACTAATTTTACTTTTTCATTAATACTGGGAAAAATGGATGTTAATTGATCACGGCTATGTTGAGAAAAAACAAGTATCTCCTTTGCGTTATTTACACCTGCTTTTAACCAGTTATTTTCTTGTAAGCGAGCTAAAATACCCACACTTGATGCAGGTGCACGATGATAAAGATCATGGAACAAAAATTGATCTTCTTCAATTTTCAGCGTTTTAGCATGATAGCCAATTGCTTCATATACCTCAGGTATCTTACTTGAATAAAACATAAAGACAAAGTTAAGCTAAGGTGAATAGTTTAGTCGCTAAAGTTTAGCGTTTAAACATAACTTTACACCTCAATCATATTAATATGAAACCTGCAACTAAATTCATACATGCTGGCTCTCTTCCTGATCCAAGCACGGGTGCAATCATGACCCCAATTTACCAGACATCTACCTATGTGCAAGAAGCTCCTGGAGTGAATAAGGGGTTTGAATACGCTCGATCTCAAAACCCTACTAGAAAAGCCTTAGAAGAAGCATTGGCAGAGATAGAAGAAGGCAAATTTGGCTTGGCTTTTGGTAGTGGAGTTGCGGCCACAGATGCAGTCATGAAGCTGCTCAAGCCGGGAGATGAAGTGATTGCAGCCAATGATATGTACGGAGGAACGTATAGGTTATTCAGTAAAATTTATGAAAAATTTGGTATCGTTTTTCACTATGTTGACATGGGAAACGTCAAACATATTGAAGACTGTATCAACAGCCATACTAAATTAATTTGGGCAGAAACCCCTACCAATCCACTCATGAATATCGTTGATATCAGAGCGGTATCAACGATTTCTAAAAAACATAATCTCATATTATGTGTTGATAATACATTCGCATCACCCGCATTACAAAACCCACTTCCACTTGGTGCGGACATCGTTATGCACTCTGCAACAAAATACCTTGGAGGACATAGCGATGTAATTCAAGGTGCATTGATTATGAACAATCAATTACTTCGCGATGAACTTTATTTTATTCAAAAAAGCTGTGGCGCAGTTCCCGGACCAATGGATTGTTTTCTAGTGTTAAGAGGCATTAAAACCTTAGGTATACGGATGGAGAGACATTCGCAAAATGGTGCTGCCATCGCACAATACTTAAAAACAAACCCTGCCGTTAAAAAAGTGTATTGGCCTGGATTTACAGATCACCCTGGACATGAAATTGCAAAATCACAGATGAAAGATTTTGGAGGCATGATTAGTTTTGAATTGCATGATGAATCGATGGAATCAGCAAGGGCATTGCTTTCTGGAACAAGGCTCTTTGCACTAGCAGAAAGTCTTGGTGGCGTAGAATCACTCATCAATCATCCTGCAAGCATGACACATGCTTCAATTCCAAGAGAAGAAAGAATAAAAAATGGGCTGAGCGACACCCTAATTCGACTGAGTGTTGGCATTGAAGATGCAGATGATTTAATTGCAGACTTAGCGCAGGCAATTAGCATTGCTACCAAGTCTTGACCTTAAGATCGTGATGAAAAAAAACGAATTGATCTCTGTAAAGAAATTTCTTGATCAAAAATTGAAGGAATACAATCAGTATTCATTCATTGCAAAAGATCCTATTTCTATTCCTCATCGTTTTAGCCTAAAGCAAGACATAGAGATTGCTGGATTTTTTGCAGCCGTTTTTGCCTGGGGAAACAGAACTACCATCATCAATAAATGCAACGAACTCATTTCATTGATGGATGATTCCCCTTATGATTTTATTATCCATCACAAAGAAAAGGAACTAAAAAAATTCTTACACTTCAAGCATAGAACATTCAATACAACCGATTTGCTGCATTTCATACGATTGCTTCGCTATCACTATACAATAGGACACCATGCTATAGACTCTGGAGAACCAAGTTTAGAGAGTGCTTTTACATACGGAATGAAAAAGAAAGATGTGGATGTGGGCAATGCCATCCGAGGATTTCATGAATACTTTTTTTCATTAGAGGATAGTCCATCCAGAACAAAAAAACACATCTCTACACCTGAGAATAACTCGTCGTGCAAGCGATTGAATATGTACCTGCGTTGGATGGTTAGAAAGGATCAGTTTGGAGTAGATTTTGGACTTTGGAAAAACATTAAACCATCTCAACTCGTTTGTCCATTAGATGTTCATGTGCAGCGTGTTGCTCAAAAACTGAAGATAAGTGTAGAGGAAAAAGCAGACTGGAAAAGCGCTTTAGCATTGACCAAGATTTTAAAACAATTTGATCCCATTGATCCAATTAAATATGATATTGCTTTGTTCTCGCTAGGAGCTAACAAGTCATTATAAAATCTCCCCAAATTTCTAATAAGGGTAAAATTTAGGTTCTAATTTCTAACCCC
>CANGBH010000148.1 GCA_947451935.1 Chitinophagaceae bacterium | reverse complement strand
ATGCCAAGGAAAAAAAGGATGCTAGGGGTATCGATATTTTTCAATGCACTTTTGATGGATAAATTATCACTTGCCTCTGTATCTTTTTGATGATTGATGATTTCGCTTATTAACCACATGACCCCTAGGGAAAGCAACATGCCCATGAAAGGAGGGAGGCCTGTCATGGATTTAAAAGCCGGCACAAATAGCAATGAAGCCACCCCGGCAAATAGTATAGTTCTTCTATGTGAAGAGTTGGAATTAGTTTTCGGTATTGTTAGTGAAATGGATGAATTAGGTAAGCGAAAGCTGATGGCTATTAATGGGATGATAACGGACACAATTGCTGGAAGAAATACTTCTTTTATGATTTGCATTCCGCTGATTTGTCCGCCCATCCATAACATGGTGGTGGTTACATCACCGATAGGAGACCATGCTCCACCTGCATTGGCAGCAATTACAATCATGGAAGCGAAATAGAATTTTTCGTGTTTGTCTTGAATGAGTTTAGACATCAACGAAATCAATACAATAGTTGTGGTAAGGTTATCCAATAAAGCAGAAAGAAAAAAAGCGATGAATGAAATAATCCAGAGTAGTTTTCTTTTCTCTTGTGTTTTAATAGCCGATGAGATGATTTCAAATCCATTGTGTGCATCAATCAATTCTACAATCGTCATAGCACCTAATAAGAAAAAAAGGATTCCTGAAATCTCACCCATATGCGTGAGCAGTTTTTGGGTAACTACTTCATGTGCCGTTCCACTTAGTGCATAGAATGACCAGCAGACAACACCTGTTATCAATGCAGTGGAGGCTTTGTTGAGCCTAAGCTGATGTTCAAACGCAATACAGAGGTAGCCTAATATGAATGTGATGAGAATGGCCATGATTAAAATATAAACTCATTGTGAAGATACTGAATGGGGCGCTAATGCTTAGTAAGCAAACAGCTCTCCTGCATTTTTGGGACGAATAGCTTCTAGCCACCTAAAATTTCTCAACTCACGTTTGTCTGCCGGAATTTTTTTGAATGGGTATGTTGTTCCTGTTGCACTGTTGATCCAGGTGACACGTTTGAGTTCTTTTTGGATGAACTTAAATATGATGGCATCTGCTTGTGTATAATCCATTCCAACGTAGGCACTATCTTGGTCTTGCAAATAATATAAACTTTCTCCGTTGCCTTTTGCTTTGATGAAATCTAATGTACCATCGATGAAGGTTCCAGACATATTATTTCCTTTTAGCTGATTATAGAGGCCTACCTGGGCTTCATTAATAGAGAAGGCATTTTCGTTAGCAAAAAACTGATCAACCTTTTTGTTTTTTGTAGTCAATAATAAGGTGTCTCCTGATACTTGACTGCCTTTGGTCCAAATGATGGGATCAACAAAAAAACGAAATATAGAATCGATGGTGGAGTAAAATAAACTATCGCATTTACCTTGAAGAGAGTCTGAAAAAATTCTCACATGGTGAAAGGCATTGAAGTAGCGCATTGTATCTGATCGATCTGCTTTTTTGGATGTATCGCGGTTATGATAAGCGGAGTAAAACGAATCAGCTGCAATAAACAGAGAGTCATTGTCTTGCTTTAAAATCATAACAGGGTGCTTGTACGATAAGATATCTTTCTTCTGATTATTGAATACAGCAGCACCTGAGAGCATGGCTACACCTTGTGTTGTATCTGTATAAATCACATTGCCTTCAGCAATTCCTTCGCCTGAAATTTTATCATAATTTATTTTGTCTGCAATGACGAACTGCGTGCTGTCGTCCATAATTGGACGATTGGTGAAATTGGCTTTTCCTTTTTTAAGATCGTAATATCCTGAGCGAGTTCTAATTCTAGATTTCGCATCGCGGATGGTGGTTGCTGCAACAAAGCTGGCCACCTCGCTATTCACATTATACAATAAGGTATCACTAGCAAGAGTATACTCTGGATCTACCAATCTGACGTTTTTTTGAAAATAAACATCTTTTGTGTCCGCATAATAATAACCTTCTTTGCTCGTCAGAACTGATTTTCCGTTCACTACTTTACCTCCATCTAAGTAGGTGCCTAGTTTTGCGTTCAAATCGTATTCGAGGTTTTCGGTCGTTAAAACACCCTTTCCATCGGTCATTTTCACTTTTGTTTTCAAATTTGCGATTCGAGTATCGCCGATGTATTTGAGGTATTGTGAATAAGTGTGTACACTATCTGCATCATTGATATGAATATTTCCGAAGGCTTCAAATTGATTGAGTTCATTGTCTTGAATAGCACTGTCGCAATAAAACGTTGTATTGTTTTGCCTTAATTCCACATTGCCAACAAGTAAGTTTAAGTCTTTTGCAGAATCTTGTTTTATTCTTCGGAAAATGTCGGCTTTAATTACATGAACTATTTGTTTGCTATTGCGCACCGGTACAGTATCCTTTGTATTGGTTTGTGATTTACCCAATAGAGCAAGTAGGATGCAACATGCAGAAAGCGTTATTCGATTGAGCATAGCCATAGTGTAGATCATTTGTTCAATGAATCTGGCAATGCTGAGTTAAGTGGTCCTGTTTTGTCTTTCTTTCCAAAAACCGATACATTAACATATCGTTTTGGGTGTACGCGAAGATCTTGCAGCAGTATATTCAGGCTGCTTGCAGTTCTATTTAGATTGAGGTAAAGTTGTTCATCTGTTGTAAGCTTACCTAAACTTCCTTTACCTTCTTTTATTCCTGCTAAAATAGCGTTTAAGTTTTGAGCTGCTGTAGAAAGTGAGACAATGGTTTCATTTAGATTAGCTGATGCGATATCTCTTGAAACTTTGGTCAGGTTGTTAACCGTTGCCGTGATGGAGTCGTTGTTTTTGGTTAGGTTTTTTGTAAATCCATTCAGGTTGTCGATAGAATTGGATAAACTTCCTTTACCCGGTTCAAGCATGGCGCTTAGTCTATTCGTTGTAATGGCAAGTTCTTTCAATACCTCGCCAATATGTTGTTGTGCGTTTTCATCAAATACATCTCCGATTCTTTTGACAGTAGAATCTAGTGAAGTCATGGTTCGATTCAAAATAGTCAATGTTGGATCAAGCTTTTCGTTAATGATTTCCATGATCCCTTTACTATTCATTCCACTTAATGTGTCTCCATTTTGAAGATATTCTTTAGACTCTCCGAATGTAATGTCAATGCTAGCCGTACCAAGAGGGGAGGCAACTATTTTTGCGTAAGAATCTTTTGGTATATTGATTTCACGAATAGTGTGAAATGCAACAACGATATTGCTGATGTTAGCGTTCATCGCATCCAATCCTTCTACTGCACCAATTTTTAGTCCATTTATTTTAACTGGATCAGACACATTAAGTCCTTCCGTTTTATTAAATGTGATGTACATAGTTGCTTTCTTCTGAAACACGTTTTTCCCTTTTAGGAAATTGAATCCTAAAATCAGCAACGTGATTGAAATTGCTGCAAGTGAACCAACTTTCGTTTCGTTTGAAATTTTCATCATATAATTTTATTTTTCACTACTCCACGTTGTGTTTCGTGAAATTATTTCGAGTGTACGGGTTTTGTTTTGTTGAATTGAATTCATTTTACTTATTGAATTGGCCCATCAACTTGCTGTTTATACGTTATAATGGCGTTAGCTATAGCCCTTGTCATTTCTTTTTGTCCATTCTCACTAGTGAGGTATGCTTCTTCGTCTTTATTCGTGAT
>CANGBH010000147.1 GCA_947451935.1 Chitinophagaceae bacterium | reverse complement strand
TATGGTAAAACTTTTCTAATTTAGAACGATCAGCGGGTTCAAAAAAGAGAAAGAATCACACGAGATTTCCCTTCAGTTTATTGAACACGCTAGTCACTAATTTTTTCGACTATCATTCATTAGAAAATCAACAACCATGAAATCTAAAATTGTACATCCAGACCGTAAATCGAATTATGTAACAGGCGCCTATTCAGATGCCGTGGTAGCAAATGGTTTAGTGTATGTAAGCGGTCAGGCATCCGTTGATTTCAAAAACTCAACATTTGTATTAGGCACTATTGAAGAAGAGACAATACGCACACTTGAAAATATAAAAAGCATTCTTACTGCAGCAGGCAGTTCTATGAATGATGTAGTTAAATGCACTGTGCACTTAGCTGATATCACGGAATTTGATCGATACAATAAAATTTATTCAGAATATTTTCCCGGCATTAAACCTTCCCGCACGACAGTACAATCGGTATTAGTTGGAGGATTAAGGGTTGAAATTGATTGCATTGCTCTTCTCCCATAAGGAAGTTGAATTCCTTTTTGCAAAGAGAGCGCGTTTAGGACTTAAGCTTTTCAATAATAAAATCCCTGCTGGTTTTACCTAAATGCTCTTGTCCCGCGAGAAATTGTTGGCGGACAACGACGGCTGTTTTTTCCCTACTTTCTGGAGTCCAACCTGGAGGCATGAATAATAGCGAAAGTTTATTCTTGAACCCTTTTGTAGACTTTAGATCCTTATACAAGCATATGCATTCCCCAAAATAAAAATCAACAAAATTAGTTACATCCATTTCACGCGTGATGCCATATTCAATTTTCACTTCATCCTTTTCATTTTGCAAAGTCCCAAATAACCAATCCCAAAAAGGAAGTAAAACACAAAAATTAGTATCCATATACAATGGATTCTTGGCATGATGAACGCGATGGTGGGAAGGCGTGATGAATAGTTTTTCAAGTATCCACAGCTTGCCATTTTTAAAGGCATCTTCCCCCGCATGAATGAATGTTCCCCAAGTTCCATCAATGACTAGAATAATAGCAACCATCTCTGGACGAACTCCTAAAATCATCAATAAAGGAACTTGTATGGCAGCTGTATAATACCCCTCAGCAAAAAAATGTACCCAGGCCACTGTTAAGTTCATTTCAGCTGGAGCATGGTGTGGAGAATGCAAGCACCAAAAAATTCTTACCCGATGTGCTGCATAATGCCAAATCCAATAAGTCAGTTCCCACATTAGATATGCATAAAGCCATCCATACCAACTTCTGTCAACCGTAAATAATGCAAACTGTTGAAAAAATGGCATCATCTCTATGTACACAAAAATGATAATCAATTTAGAAATGTATTCATTGAACACTTTCGCTAGAAAAGTTGATTTATACCGTCTGAAAAATTCCTTCACAAAAGAAACCTTACCAACACGATCAAACAAGATAGCTATACGCTTCATGAATGGTTGACCAGCCATGCTTGCCTTCAGCTCGGTTACCTTGTAGTTAACATTTTTAAACGGATGCATTTTTATGAACAGCCGAATCATTTCAACAAGCAAGAAAAAGGTGGTAAGCATAGAAAGAAGCGCCATTACTGACTGGTAGTATATCTTTTTTTGTATTGGATCAGCCATATCATTCAGATACCCCATGCCGAGGAAACTCTTGATGCTTCCATCAACAAATGAGTTAATGGTTACGTATAATATTGTTGCGGCGAAACCAATGAATAAAAGATTCTCAATTTGCTTCCAAATAAATTTAATTTTTTGCATCGTTGTTTTGCTTTTGAGACTTTATACTATAGAAATAATCAGTCCTAACGTTGGCATAATCTACCTGATTTAAAACTACCAATTAATCCAAAATAAACTGCAAAAGCATAGAAATTAATTATAGTCTGAGAAAAAAGAAAAAACAGGTAGCTATAATTCAAAAAAGACAATTTTTTTGAGTGAGAATTCACCTAAAAAATATTAAATTCGGGTATACAAAAAAATTAAACATATGAAAAAGTTACTCATGCTATTTGCAGTTATCCTAACCTTTACACTTGCTCATGCACTAGATAAAGGAAAATGGACAGGTTTTATTGGTGATGACAAATGTGGAGTAAAAGGAAATAACAAAGACCATGCTGATTGCGCAAGAAGTTGCGTTGACGGTGGGGCTAAGCCAGTGTTTGTAGTAGGTACAAAAGTTTATGCGATCAGCAACCCAGAAAAAGTAGCAAAATTTGTTGGCCAAGAAGTAACCATCAAAGGAACAATTACCAACGATGTACTTGAAATTAAATCAGTAAAATAATTAATCGAATTTCTTTTCATTAAAAGCGAGCTTACTAAAAGGCTCGCTTTTTTATTTATCATAATCATTAGACCTACCTATACAGATCAAACTCGAAGTTTCAGCCAATGAATAAATAATTGAACCCATTGGTCAGTTCCGTCTTCCTGTCGACCCAATCCAAATCCATGACCTCCTTTTGGGAAGACATGCATTTCCGTAAGCACTTTATTTTCCTGAAGCTTTTGAGCATAGAGGGTTGTTTCTTCCACATGACAAGTATTATCGTCATATGCATGAACTAAAAACGTAGGTGGTGTTTGGGGTGTCACCAAGTTGATCAATGTATTCTGAGCTATCACATCACTTGACATTTTTCGGAAATAAAGACTTTCCTCTAACCATTGTTTATTTTCTGGCGTGAGTAAGGTTACGCCATAGATAAGTCCAGCGAAAGAAGGATTTTCATTTTCATCTTTACTCTTCCATAAGCTTGTAACTGTTGCTAAGTGACTGCCCGCAGAGAATCCTACTACACCGACTTTATGTTTATCGATTCCATATTTTGAACCAAGTTGTCTCATAAGCTGAAGTGCTCGTCTACTATCTGATAACGGAACGAGTTCCGGGCGAACAGAAGTTAATGTATCAGGTAATCTGTATTTCAATACTGCAGCGGTGATTCCATTTTCTGCTAATACCTTAGCAAGGTCATACCCTTCATGATAGATAGCTTCAACCGTATAGCCTCCACCCGGAATAATAACTACTGAAATGCCGCTATTATTGTTAGACGCTTTATAGACAGTAAGCGATGGCTCGGTTACATTACATACCACTTTTGTGCCCCATGACTCCTTCTCGTATTCTTTAACTGAATTCTCCTTATAATAAGGTTTGGGTTGACCTTCCCATAGTTTATATACTTCTTGCGCATTTAGCGGTGAAATAAAAAGAAGTTGAATGATAAGTAGAAAAGAACAAGAGGTTATATTCATCACGAAAGAATTAAAAAGTTGACTGGCAACAATAAATGTTTAGGGCTAATTTAAAATTAAATGATAAGACATGAGGAGTAAAGTTAAAACAGAGGTTCTTTTAATTAATTAAAAATAAACATTTTACCCTGTCATTCCTAGCACTATACTATCATTCCACACTACACTGTCATGCCGCCTACTACACTGTCATTCCGAGCGAAGCGAGGAATCTATGAGTATGCATTTTTAAGTGTAGTGCAACGTAAAGCACCCAACATAAATGTCATTCCGAACACTCTACTATCTTGCCACACACTACACTGTAATGCCACCCACTACACTGTCATTTCAACTACTACACTGTCATTTCAACTACTACACTGTCATTTCAACTACTACACTGTCATTCCGAGCGAAGCGAGGAATCTATGAGTATGTATTTT
>CANGBH010000146.1 GCA_947451935.1 Chitinophagaceae bacterium | reverse complement strand
TAAAGAAATTTCTTGATCAAAAATTGAAGGAATACAATCAGTATTCATTCATTGCAAAAGATCCTATTTCTATTCCTCATCGTTTTAGCCTAAAGCAAGACATAGAGATTGCTGGTTTTTTTGCAGCCGTTTTTGCCTGGGGAAACAGAACTACCATCATCCATAAATGCAACGAACTCATTTCATTGATGGATGAATCCCCTTATGATTTTATTATCCATCACAAAGAAAAGGAATTAAAAAAATTCTTACACTTCAAGCATAGAACATTCAATACAACCGATTTGCTGCATTTCATACGATTGCTTCGCTATCATTATACAATAGGACACCATGCTCTAGCCTCTGGAGAACCAAGTTTAGAAAGTGCCTTTACAAATGGAATGAAAAAGAAAGATGCCGATGTGGGCAATGCCATCCGAGGATTTCATGAATACTTTTTTTCATTAGAGGATAGTCCATCTAGAACAAAAAAACACATCTCTACACCTCAGAATAACTCGTCGTGTAAGCGATTGAATATGTACCTGCGTTGGATGGTTAGAAAGGATCAGTTTGGAGTAGATTTTGGAATTTGGAAAAGCATTAAACCATCTCAACTCGTTTGTCCATTAGATGTTCATGTGCAACGTGTAGCCCAAAAACTGAAGATAAGTGTAGAGGAAAAAGCAGACTGGAAAAGCGCTTTAGCATTGACCAAGATTTTAAAACAATTTGATCCTATCGATCCAATTAAATATGATATTGCTTTGTTCTCACTAGGAGCTAACAAGTCATTATAAAATCTCCCCAAATTTCTAATAAGGGTAAAATTTAGGTTCTAATTTCTAACCCCATCATCTAACGTCTATTTTATACCTTTGCACTCAATTATTAACAGAATGAGCTTACAAAATTTATCAGAACAGGAAATCATAAGACGTGAAAAACTCGTTGAATTACAGAAGTTAGGAATAGATCCATATCCTGCAGCAGAGTTTCCTGTTAATATTAACGCTACTCAAATCAAAGAAAAATACCTTGGAGAGGAAAACAAAGCAGACTTCAGCGATGTCTGCCTTGCGGGGAGAATTATGGGTGTCCGCGACATGGGGAAGGCCTGTTTTGCTGTTTTACAAGACCATAGCGGGAAGATTCAGATATATGTTAGAAGAGATGATATCTGTCCTACCGAAGACAAAACCCTCTATGATCAGGTTTGGAAAACATTGGACATTGGAGACATCATTGGAGTAAAAGGATATGTATTCACCACAAAAACGGGTGAAACTTCTGTGCATGTACAAACCCTTACTCTGCTTAGCAAATCATTAAAACCACTTCCTATTGTAAAAGAAAAAGAGGGGGAGACCTTTGATGCCGTAACAGATCCTGAGTTTCGATACAGACAACGATACGCAGACCTCATTGTGAATCCACATGTTAAAGAAACTTTTTTAAAGCGATCAAAACTCATTAACTCTATTAAAGAATTCTTGAATGATCGTGGTGCAATTGAAGTAGATACACCCGTGTTACAAAGCATTCCTGGGGGTGCTTCGGCTAGACCATTTACTACCCATCACAATGCATTAGATATACCCATGTACATGAGGATCGCCAACGAGCTCTATTTGAAAAGGCTTATTGTTGGTGGCTTTGAATGGGTATATGAATTCTCAAGAAATTTCAGGAACGAAGGAATGGACCGCACCCATAATCCAGAATTCACCGTTCTTGAATTTTATACGGCATACAAAGATTATTTGTGGATGATGGACACCACAGAACAAATGTTGGAGAAAGCTGCAATTGATGTGAATGGAACAACTGATGCTGAAGTTGATGGCAAAACCATCAGTTTCAAGTCTCCTTATAAAAGAGTCACCATGTATGATGCCATCAAAGAACACACTGGCTTTGATATTTCAAACTTAGATGAGGATGGAATAAGAGATGTATGCAAGCAACTTGGTTTAGCATCTGATAAAAGCATGGGAAAAGGTAAATTGATTGATGTAATCTTTGGCGAAAAATGTGAGCATCACTATATACAACCAACATTTATCATTGACTACCCTATTGAGATGAGTCCATTAACCAAAAAGCATCGTAGCAAAGCCGGACTGGTAGAGCGCTTTGAATTGATGGTAAATGGTAAAGAGATAGCCAATGCCTACACAGAATTGAACGATCCGATTGATCAACGAGCAAGATTTGAAGATCAGGTAGCACTCATGGCACGTGGAGATGATGAAGCTATGTTTATCGACCATGACTTCTTAAGAGCACTTGAATATGGTATGCCGCCAACAGCAGGAATTGGACTAGGTATTGACAGAATTTGTATGTTTCTTACCAACCAATCTTCTATCCAAGATGTATTGCTCTTCCCAATGATGAGGCCAGAAGCGTGATGAGTTCTTCAGGTTTTACTAATTAAGTAGACTTGACTTTTAGCCAATTAATGCAGGTAATTCTTTGTAGGTGTAATGCTCAGTTGGCGTTAATGCTTGTCTAAAGTCTTTACGTATAGTATCTACTTTCATGCAATTGGAGGGGAGTTGAAATCGAGCAATTTCCTGAATTCGAGCTGGGCTAAGATCCGTTTTAATCCATTCCGCGGCTTCTTCTTCTGGCAAGATTACAGGCATCCGTTTCTTTTTATTGTGCACTTGCTCCATGAGGTCATTGGCTGCCGTGGTAAGAATAGCAAAGCTGTCGATCATCTCTCCAGTCAGTTGATCTACCCAAGGGTTGAAAATTCCTGCCATAAAAAAGTATTCATGATCTTTTAGGCTAACAAAATAAGGATAAGCAGTATCCTTCCCAGAAGGAGGGGTAAAGTGACGCCACTCGTAAAAGCCTGAAACCAGAACAAGGCACCTGCGTTTTAAAGCAGCCTCTTTATAGGTAGGTTTGTTAAGCACTTCCTCCCCTATAGCATTCAATGTATTGTGTGGGAAGTCTTTCTTTCCGGTTTTAGGATTAAAACCTCCTTTTCTGAAATGCTGCAACGAATCAAGTGAGTTTATATAGGAAGGAATGAATTCCCAATGCATCAGCACTGGCAAAACATCATTTCCCCCTAAAACTGGCTTAAAAACAGGCCAACGTGGATAGTCAAACCCGCTTGCATAAGGTTGATTTACGCTCGCCTCAAATTCCCCTAGCTTTTTTTCAATGCCTTTGAGCTTAATATGCTCACTCCTCTTGATATCTATGCTGATATGGAAACACATTAATACAATATTATGAAAACCCGCTTCTACCACAAATTATTCTCTAAATCCCCCATTGAATCCCTATTTTTGTGGCTATCAACCGATCATAATGGAATATAATACAACGCGGAACCATCTGGAGATGAAGGAGTATGGGAGACATGTACAGAAAATGGTAGACCATCTTCTCACCATTGAGGATAAAGAGCGCAGGCAAAAAAATGCACATGCAGTCATAGAATTGATGGGGTTTATTAATCCACAATTAAAAAACATTGAAGATTATCGCCATAAATTATGGGATCATTTGTTCTTGATATCTGACTTTAAATTGGAAGTTGATAGTCCTTATCCAATTCCAACAAGAGAATCACTAAGAGCACGACCAAATCCTTTGCCTTATCCAAAAAGACACCCACGGTATTCTCATTTAGGTAAGCACTTAGAATTGGTGATTCAAAAGGCAATGGCAGAAGAGAATGAAGAAAAGCGCTCTGGATTTGCCCACGC
>CANGBH010000145.1 GCA_947451935.1 Chitinophagaceae bacterium | reverse complement strand
GTTCATTGCTTGAGATAACTCTCTTTGATTTGGATTCAACAGTAGAAGTAAACTTTTAAGCTATGGCAGGACTAGGGGAAGCTATAAATATATCAACACCGCTGAAACGATTTTTTGGTGTAGTCAGTCTAGAGAAAAGAGAAATATCATCCATCTATTTTTATGCAATCCTCAGTGGTTTGCTGCAACTCTCATTGCCCTTAGGAATCCAAGCAATCATCAATTTTGCTCAACTCTCTGCTGGCAGAACACAGTTGCCGACTTCAGTATGGCTTCTCATTGTTTTAGTACTCATTGGCTTGTTGATTACAGGCATCTTGCAGGTTAATCAAATGAAGGTCGTTGAAAAAATTCAGCAACGTTTATTTGTGAGATATGCTTTTGAGTTCACCCACAAACTTCCAAAATTAAATCTTAGTCGTGTTCAGGGATATTATCTTCCTGAGTTGACGAATCGATTTTTTGATACTGTTACACTTCAAAAAGGTATATCCAAGTTCTTGTTAGATGTTCCACTAGCGCTTATTCAAATACTATTTGGGCTTACTTTACTTTCTTTCTATAGCTCGGTTTTTATCATTTTTGGGCTTATCCTCATTGTCATTCTATACCTTGTTTTATATTATACTTCTCAGCGAGGTTTTGATGCATCCATTCGTGAAAGCAATCATAAATACAGTATTGCGGCATGGATTCAGGATATTGCCAAATCTATACTCAGCTTCAAGTTTCATGAAAAAAACAATTTGCACCTTAAGAAAACAGACGCTCTTGTTAGCGGTTATCTTGAAGCAAGAACAGAACACTTCAATGTTTTGAAATTTCAATATTGGAGTTTGATCTCATTTAAGTTATTGATTACTGCTTCAATGTTGGTTGTTGGGGGAATTTTACTAGTAGAACAAGAGTTGAACATTGGCCAGTTTATTGCTGCCGAGATTGTTATCCTAACTGTTTTGTCTGCCGTAGAGAAAATGATTTTGAGCTTGGATAATGTTTTTGATTTATTAACGAGCATTGAAAAATTGGGTAAGGTAACAGATAAAGAAATTGAGCAGGGTGGGCAACTACCTTTAGATGCAAAACGTACTGGGTTAAGTTTAAGTGCTAGCCAAATTTGCTTTTCAATTGACGGCAGCAAAGTTTTACACGATACCACATTTGAAATTCAATCGAGTGAAAAACTATGTATAGTGGGAAATGATTCAGCAGCGAAATCCATTTTGGTCAATATACTCTCTAGCAGCCTTCAAGAGTTTGAAGGGAAATTAGCATTTAATAATATTCCTATAGCCAATTATTCTTTAGATTCTGTGAGAAGAAGTATTGGAGTTTATAGTGGGCATAATGAAATATTTAATACCACATTGTGGGACAATATTGCAATGGGAGATGATTCCTTGCAAACAGATGATATAATGACTTTATTAAACCAGCTTGGATTAACAAAATTCTTTACTTCTTTAGAAAAAGGTTTCGACACTATTTTATTAACAGATGGTAAAGGATTGAGCGAAGATATCATAAAGAAAATTCTTCTAGCTAGAGGAGTAGTAGGGAAACAACCTTTGTTATTATTAGATAATTTTGAAACTGCAGTTAATGGGGATGAAAAAAAATCTATTCATCAAATGATACTTGGTATGAATAATTCAACTGTCATAGCTGTTTCAAACGATCCTTCATTCTATATGCAATGCAATAAGATTATTCATATTACAAAAGGTGGTTCAAGGTATTTTGAAACCGCTTCTGAATTTGATAAATTTTATAGGGAGGTGAGCAAATGAGAAATTTATTGAATTCAATAAGAAAAGAATCTGGGTATGATTTGAAATCTCCACAACAAATATACCGCGTTGATAAAGAGAGTAATATTCGGAAGTGGTTTTGGATTATTGCTTTAATCCTTGCAGTTGTATTGATCATGCCTTGGACACAAAATATTCAAGTTTCAGGTACGGTGACTACATTGTATCAAGATCAACGGCCGCAACAATTAAACTCAATTATTCCAGGACGAATTATAAAGTGGTGGGTGAAGGAAGGTGATTTTGTATCGAAGGGCGATACCATTGTACAATTGGCAGATATAAAAGATGATTATTTAGATCCACAGCTTATTGTTCGTACAGAAGAGCAGCTTGACGCTAAACAACAAAAAGCCTCCTTTTATCAAGAAAAAATTACTGCCTCTAAAAATCAAATTCAAGCAATGGAGTCTTCTAGGGATCTAAAGCTAAATGCGTTAGACAATAAACTTCAACAGATTCGTAGGAAGATGCTAAGCGATAGTGCAGATGTTGTTTCTGCTCAGGTTGATTATGATGTTGCATTACAACAACTTAATCGTGCAAAAAAAATGCATGCAGAAGGAATAATCTCATTAGTTGAATACGAAAAACGAACACAACAATTTAATAAATCCTTAGCTAGTTATACTTCAACACAACAAAAATTTCAAAATTCAAAGCAAGATCTTGTTATCTGCTCTATAGATATGAATTCTACTCGTCAAGATGCTGCTGATAAAATATTTAAGGCGCTTGGTGAAATAGCTTCATCACAATCAGAACTCGCTTCAACACGCGGAGATGTTTCTAAAAATAAAAATCAATTAGCTAATTATGTAGTTAGGGGTAGCCAGAGATGGCTTATCGCTCCACAAAACGGACAGGTAATTAACGCAAAAAAATCGGGTATCAATGAGATGGTCAAGGAAGGTGATATGATTGCAGAAATTGTACCCACTACATTTAATTATGCAGCTGAGCTTTTTGTATCTCCCAAAGATTTGGTACTAGTCAACAAGGGTCAACAAGTAACCATGGTATTTGATGGATTTCCTGCAACGGTATTTTCTGGATGGCCGCGCGCTAGTTATGGAACATTTGTTGGTCAGATAATAGCTGTGGAAACAAACATGAGTGACAATGGGAAATTCAGGGTATTGGTAACACAAGATTCATCAGCAAGAAAATGGCCAACCCAGTTAAAAATAGGAACTGGAGTTCAAGGGTTTGGGTTGTTGAAGAATGTGCCTATTTGGTTTGAATTATGGCGCCAAATAAACGGCTTCCCACCTGAGTTTTATAAACCAACTTCTTCGGGTAAATCAGTAAAGCAACTCAAATAGGATGAAGCAATTCAATTTAATTACATCATTGTTGCTTTGCTCCATGCTCTTTATACGTAACGCTGTAGAGGGACAAAATAAGACATTGAGTTTGGATGAGACATTAAATATTATCAGAAAGTTTCATCCTGTTGCAAAGCAGGCTGATTTATTAGTTTCGCTTGCCAATGCATCTCTTCAATCAAGTCGTGGTGCTTTTGATCCAGCAGTGTATGTAAGTAATGAGCGCAAAACGTTTGATGGGAAAAATTATTACTCTTATTCTAATCCCGAAATAAAAATTCCTACATGGTTTGGTGTAGACCTGAAAGCAGGAGTCGAAAATAATATTGGCGATCGCATGGAGCCAATGTTTAGTGCAGGTAAAAGTACCTATGCTGGGTTCTCCATACCAATACTAAAAAATTTACTTTTTGATAAACGTAGAGCTGCTGTTCAACAAGGGAAGATTATGGTCAATATGAGCAGTCAAGATCGTCTATTGGCTATCAATGATCTATTATATGAAGCGGCAGATGCTTATTGGGCATGGGTTTCAGCATATCAATCCTATGTAGTATTAACCAATACATTAGCAATAAATAAAAAGCGTTTTGAAAATAT
>CANGBH010000144.1 GCA_947451935.1 Chitinophagaceae bacterium | reverse complement strand
GATCTTACGATTGGACTTTTTGGTCAAGGAGAATACTTTGGATATATGCCATTACTTGATCATTCGGTATACAAAGAAACGGCTGAGGCTATGGAGGATTCTGAAATTGCAATCATACCAAGAGAAGAATTTGATGATCTAATCAAAGAAAATCCTATTGTTATGAAAAAATTCATCCAAATTTTGGCTGGAAACATTACAGAAAAGGAAAATCAGCTTCTTGGTTTGGCTTATAATTCCTTAAGAAAGAGAGTGGCTGATGCATTGTTGATGTTGCAAAAAAAATTCAGTGATGGCACTACGCCATTTTCAATTCATATTTCTCGAGAAGATTTAGCCAATATAGCAGGTACTGCTACAGAATCGTTAATAAGAACACTCAGTGATTTTAAAGCAGAAAAATTAATTGATATAAAAGATGGAAATATCGTTTTAACAAACGAAAAAAAATTAGCGTCCCTTTTTAATTAATCTATAAATCTGATATCAAGAGAGAGGATAAGTAAGTGTTATAGTCACTTTTAACGAGCATATAATCTTTTTCTATTAGTGCTACTTGATCCTTGAGGTGTTTATGTATTTTAACCAGATCAGAGAATGATGTGTCTGAGAATTTTAATTTTAAGTTTCTCCATTTATCAGATTCTTTTTTAAGATCATAAATCACGTGATCCAGCAGATCATCTTTTATGATAAATTGATTATGGAAAATTTCAGCTTGTTCTAGGCCCTTCTTATCATGAATTTGATTTATCACTTCAGATAGTCGGGTTTTAAAAAATGTATTTTCCTGTTTAATAAATTCAATGAGCCTAATGCAGGCATCATTTTCGAATAAAAACTGTTTGTATTTTCCACTAATCATTATTGTTGTTGCTATCATAGCAATATTTTTAACCCCTGCCTACTTGACTAGACAGGGGTTTATTAATTTAATGTACACTGATTTTTTGGTGAGCGCTTTTTTTAGCTGATTCCTTCTTTGGTAGGGTTAGCTTTAATTCACCATGAACATAGGTTGCATCAATTTTTGATGGATCGATGTTCTCAGGAAGTGTGAATGATCTAGAGAATGATGAATAACTGTATTCTTTTCTTGTGTACGAATCATCTTTCTCTTCCTTTTTTTCTTCTTCTTGTTCAGCACTAATTGTAATCATTGTACCGTTCACATCAATTTCGAAGTCTTTTTTTTCTAACCCAGGTGCTGCCATGATGATTTCGTAGTCTTTTTCCGTTTCTTTTATATTCACCGCTGGTGCTTGACCAATATAGGGCCATCTGCTATCTACTACTTCATTCCAGGGTTTGAAAAAGTCATCAAAAAAAGATGGAGTTAATAAATTGGGTCTTGTTAGTGTCCTTCCATTTACTGACATAGGTTTAATTTTTTATATTAAGAATTTAGATTTTCGAAACAAATTTATTTATCAATATCCTCGAATCTAGTAATTCCGATCATCAAAAAAAATGACATATATCACTCTGGCATACAATGTATTTTTTCGTTTTTTCCAATCAATAATGAGGGGCTCATAAAATTTCCTTGGTTCATCCCCCGCAGGATAAGTAACATAGCCATCACTATAATGATTACTGGGTACCATTTTGTCAAGTATTGTCTAATCGGAAATTGTAATCTTACTCCAATGATCATGACTGCGAGAAGCATTGGAAGAGTTCCAATACCAAAAAAAGTCATAAATAGAGCTCCATGAATTGGATCTTGCATTGTTGTGGCGCCTGCTAAGGCTACATAAACCAACCCACAAGGAAGAAGTCCATTTAGGACACCACCTATCAATACAGGAGATAGATTTAGTGTTTTTGCAATCGAGAATATTTTATTTCGAATATGTTTATATCCAATGTATTGTTGAATTTTAGTTTCTACAGAAGGAAAAATCATTATCATTAGCATTATACTAAGTATTGCTATGCCAAGTGTTAATGATATGTTTTGTTGGAAGCCGAAGAATTTCATAGAAGTTCCTATAGTTCCAAATAGTGCCCCCCATAATGCGTATATAAAAATTCTTCCCGAATGGTAGATAGTCCAGGTCTTTATAGGCATCCGGTTTTCATTTTTTGTAAATAGGCTTGTTAGCATCAATGGTCCACACATTCCGGCACAGTGGAAACTTCCTGCAAATCCGATGAGTATAGCTGATATGATAAATTGAAGTTGCATGCTATAGGGAAATGTTTTTTTCGAAGTAGTATTTTTTGCTTCCTTTAATCCAGGTGAGCTGTAACTGAAACTGACCTTTTAAAGTCGATTTATAGGAGATAGTTGATTTTCCTCTATTTATATTATAGTTTCCACTCATGTCTTTTGATCTATCCGAAGCACAGTATAATTTCCAACTACCTGTATAACTGGCTTCGTTAAATTCGGAAGGGAAGTATAATTGTATTTGACCATCATTTGCTTCTGCGGTAATCTCACTAGATAGAGAAGCAGTATTGGCAGATTGGTCTATTACTTCTTGGTATTTTAGCTCTTCTGCATAATAATTGTCAGAAACCAGATCTTTTTGTTCAATTGAAGATCGGTATACCATAAATAGAATTCCTATAATAAAGACACTATAAAAAGCGACAATAGTATAACCCCAATTTATTTTCATAGCTTATGATTAAGAACCTACTGGTCCGATGAAAGATGTTTTTTTACTTGCAATTTTTCTGTTGTTAATGAAAACATTGACTTTTATATCATTTCTTCTTTTTGTAATTGATTCCGATTTTTTCTTAATTAGAAATGTCAATACGGAATAACTCTCTTTGGTGATGGTGGGTTGTTTTCCAAGCACTTCAATTGATCCTTCTTTTTCATCAATTCCTAAGGTTAGCGTAATGTCTTTATGTGTTTTGTTGAACATCCTTGCAGAATATAGGTTGCCGATATATCCATCGGGTAGTGTTTGGTAAATCATTCCCTGTGTTCGTAAAATGGTGACATCAACATCATCTCTTGTAAGAAGCATTGATACTAATGCTGAAGCAATCAATATGAGTACAACTGAATAAGCCTTAATTCTAGTATTGAATTTTAGTTTCTGATTTTTGACAATATTATTTTCCGATGCGAAACGAATTAGGTTTTTTGGCCGACCAATATTTTCCATTATATCATCGCAGGAATCAATGCAGGCTGTACAGTTTATGCATTCTAGTTGGGTTCCATTTCTAATGTCGATCCCAGTAGGACAAACCCTGACGCAGGCTTTGCAATCGATACAATCGCCAAGCTGATTTTCAGGTGAAGTTTTCTTACCTCTAGGCTCACCCCTGATATAGTCATATGCTACTACAATTGAATTTTTATCTAGTAATACACCTTGTAGTCTTCCATACGGACAAACAACTATACAAACCTGTTCTCTAAACCAGTAGTAGACAAAAAAGAAAACAGTTGTGAATCCAATAATGGAAAAAAATGTACCCAAGTGAGATGAAATTCCTTCTTGAATATACCTGAGCACTTCATCCATGCTGATTAGGTATGCCATAAAGTAATTCGCTATGATAAATGATACAGCATAGAATACCACTATTTTGGTTGTTCTTTTTCTGATTTTGTATCCATTCCATGACATTGCCTTGAGTTGCTGTTGTTTGGTATAATCACCCTCAATCCAGTATTCAATTTTTCTGAATACCATTTCCATGAAAATGGTTTGCGGACAAGCCCATCCACAAAAAACTCGTCCAAATATTACTGTGAATAGGATAATGAAGACG
>CANGBH010000143.1 GCA_947451935.1 Chitinophagaceae bacterium | reverse complement strand
CGTACTGGGTTAAGATAACAATTAACTGTCCTTCTACCCTGCCCTCAATCTGAGCGGTATTATCAGGCACCAACCGAATATTCTTCACCACCGTGCCCATCTTGGCATTCAAGGTAGATCCCTTAACATCTAACGACTTAATCAACACCACAGAATCGCCATTCTGCAACACATGTCCGTTGGAATCTCTATGTAATTCAACAGTTGAATCATTCTCATGATCGCCCGTAGCCTTAGCCCATATCATCTCCTCATCCGTCAAATACATCATATCGATATTGTCTGCCGCCCAACTCTCCTCACGCAATCGATTCAACATGCGCCATACCGTAACCTTCACCGCAGCATGCTCACTCCACATGCTCTCTGTTAAACATGCCCAATGGCTTGCATCCAACTCCTCTTTTTTATCAATCTGGGCTATACACTTCGCACAAACATAAATACTGCTGTCTTGGGCATTGCCTGAAGAAGCGGCCACCTCATAAATCGATAATCCATCAACGGATGAACATAATTCGCATTTGTTCTCACTTCTTCCTACTAAGTATGTCTTCAGGTCCATGGGTTATTTTTGGGTGCAAAGGTACGCTTTGTATAAAAGAAAATGCCCCTTAGAAAAGGGGCATTTGAAAAGTAAAAATCTATGTATCTATTGCTTAGTCACTTTGTATGTATAGTACCCAGGGTTAGATAAAATCAACTTAACCTTATAAGTACCCGCTGAAGCGATAGAAATATCTTTTCCACCATACTCCAGTGAATTGTTCTCATCATTATCTCCGAAATTTATAGGCCAGTCACCGTTGGCTCTAAATTTGAACTTTTCTGCTTTAGTCGTAACAATGGTTCCTTCAAACAAATTGTCACCACTGTTATAAACCATTGGAACATCTGTACTCCAACCATTGAAGCTTCCAATCAATCCCCATGTAGTTTTAAGCAAGGTCAATTTCTTCGTAACGGTGTTGGCATTGATTTTATAGAAACCAGCACCAGGGAATGTAATATCGCCACCAGATGAACTTATATTTCCATTTCCAGCATCACCATAGTTTGTACCACTCCATGTATTTTCGGAAGTAAGTTTAAACTTGTAGCTTCCACCAGAAGGAATATTTACATAGCCTTCGTGGTTTCCATCATTCAATGCAGAACCCAATCCAGGTGCATTGCCCGGATTCCATCCTTGGTAATCTCCAGGTACATACAATACCCCAATTTCTTGCATCAACTCTACGGTGAATTTACCCGATTGGAAATTCAAATGTATCTTATACCAACCTGTCTTTGCAGGGCCAGGGAAATTATCATTATAATTGAAACCAAACTCACCACCTGCATTCAATCCAGGAGCATTGTTGTCTTGAACTGAATATTTATTATCCCAGTTACCATTCAACGGAAGGCAAAGGTATTGTTGTCCACCCTTCATGTAAAATTCACCTTCATAGTTTACTGAATCTACGCGTGTGAATTCTTGTGAAGGTACCGGCACAGGATTATTCCAACCACCAGCTGTAGCACTACCTACAAGGAAAAGTTTATTTGTTGTTGGTGGGGTAACTTTTGGAGGTATAACATAGGGTGTTACACTTAATGTGATGGTGTTAGAATATAAACGCTCGTTGTTGTTACCATGAGAAGAAATCAATCGTGCTTCAACTTTATATTCTTTGTTATAGTCAAATCCTAAGCCCAATAAAATGGTATTCAATTCTTTGGCAGTAAATGAGATGGTACGAAATCCTACCACTGTTTTTTGTGCAGCATTAGAAAAATGCTTCCCAATAGAATCAATCTCGATGATATATTTCACAGAGTATACATCCACTGAATACATGGGGTTCAACCAAGTAAAGGATAAAACGGTATTCATTGAATCGGCTGGAGCAGCAGCAATAGTTTTGGTAGATGCGGTAAGCGCTGGTGCTAATCCGTTTTTAGATGTTTCAAGAGGATCAATTTTTTTACATGAAGCAACCATCAAGATGGCCATCATCGCATACAATCCAAGGTTAATGTATCTTTTCATGACATTCATTTTATAATTTTTTTCCTCGATTAAAGTTTAGTTACAGTGAAAGTGCCAGATTGAAAATCAACCACCATTTTATATCGACCAGAAGTTTCTGGTGCAGCAAATCCAGGTTCAGCATCTTTCTTCTCAAATGTTCCTGCATAAGCATTACCCGTAACTAAATGATATTGTGTACCCCACACACCGTTTTCTTGAATGAGCTTAAAATGTCCACCTGCAAGAAAATTAGCTTCAAGTTCGTATTGTGTATCCGATACTTTGGTGAATTTCTGAGTAGTTACATATGGAGATGGGAGTGGATTTTTCCAATTGGAAGCAAATGCATCACCAGTAGCCCATAATGTGCCTGCTGTTGGAACAGGAACCTTTGGTGGAGGAGCAAAAGGCCTAACGTTGAATGCTAATTTGTTCGACTCGATACGAGTCGCAGCGGCACCGATAGAAGCGATAATACGCGCTTCAATCCTAGCGGCAACATTAAGCGGTAGCTTAAGGTCGCTCAATACAATATTGAACTCCTTTTGCGTATACGACACGCTCAACTCTTTGCTAATGGATACCGCTTTTTTATTCGATCCAGTGAAATTAGATCCAGCTACATCAATTTCAAGGGTGTAGTTCACATCTTGTGAGCTCACTCCTGAAGTGAAATAATAATCTGGATTCGTCCAGCTAAATTTCACGGCCAAGTTATCTTGTGTTTCAAATGACAATGGAATAGTGTCTACTGTTGACGCCTTAAATTGTGGCTTTTCAACATTTCCCAAGAATACTTCGCGCTCTTCTTCTTTACGGCAAGAAGCCAGTAAGATAACGGATGATATAATGAGAATGAGAGGTTGAATGATTTTTTTCATAAACCTTGTTTTTATTTTTTTCGATTAATAACCTGTGTTCTGAACTAAATTAGGATTGGAAGAAAGGTCCGCAGATGGAATAGGATACAATTTTTTGTAATCAGCAACACCTGTTCCTCCTTTCACATCACCTTTCCAAGGCCATAAGTAACTTCCTTCGGTAAAACGATTGAAACGAATCAAATCGGTTCTTCTGAATCCTTCCCAATATAACTCCCTTGCTCTTTCATCAAGAATAAACTCTGGAGTAAGGTCATTCACATTGATGTTTCCGGTATTATTTCCATAAGCCCTATAACGAAGCTTATTGATATACATAACCGCATTGGCTTTCTCTTCGTTGCTTGTACCGCGTGCAGCAGCTTCAGCATAAATTAAATATTGCTCAGCCAACCTGAATAGAGGGAAATCGATATCTACCCATGTCAAACTTGAACCTTGGCTATTGTCTTTCTTTATATTTCTGAATTTAGAAACTGCAATTCCATCTTTAAAGTTGCTGATGTCGTTGATTTCCAAATTTTGTCCAGACGTAAAGAATTGAGCACGTTTATCAGCTGTTCCATTCAAATCTGGAAATAATGAGGTTAGATTTTTGGTAGTACGTAAACCAAACCATCCACCATCAACTCCGTAGTTTGCAGCAACCATATCTCCACCCACTGGAGCGTGAGTAAGAAAGGTAGTACCACCCCAGTTTTGCGTTTTAAGTCCGTCGTAATTAATAGTCAAAATAAATTCACTCGTATTCGTATGGTTATCAGCCAACATAAGTTGTCTGTAATTATCGATGAGTTCATAGCCAGCATCAATCACTTTTTTCGCATAAGAAAGTGCTTGTGGATATTGATCCT
>CANGBH010000142.1 GCA_947451935.1 Chitinophagaceae bacterium | reverse complement strand
GGCGAAATTTTAATCAGTAAATCAAAACTGAACGCAACGAATTTTAAAATTAGCAATGGCGAACAAGTTATCAGCGTGATAGCCTTTCCGCCAGAAGCCAATACTCCTCAAAATATTATCTTAGCCCTTACCAAAGTGAACCTCGGCGACCTACTACCATTCGTATTAAAGGAGCCGAGAATACAAGGGATTACCACAGGTGATCTCACTATTGAAGATCCATTTGACAAGCTAAAGCTTTATCTAAATGCCCAAACAGACAAAACAAGATTTGAAGATGATTCCATTGGCATTACAACAATCAATGCCTTTTGGGATAATACAGAAAAACGTGCAAGTTATTTTGTAGAATCCAACAACCCGGATTACTTATTTGGCATAAAAGGAAAGCTCAATCTTGCTGATAGCAGTAAGACCGAAATTGATACTGACCTTGATATTAAAAATGTGCAGCTCTCTATCCTAGAAAGATACCTAGGCGTAGTGTTCAGCAATATGCAGGGAAGTTGCAATGGAAAACTTAGAATTCATGGCAAACTAGAAGAACCCGACTTAACAGGGGAAGTAAAAGTAAATAATGGACAAGTCACCGTTGCCTACACACAATGCACTTATAATTTGCAAGATCCTACTATTGAATTCAAGCCTGATATGATCAACTTTGGCACCATTGAATTAAAAGATATATATGGTAATCAAGCTTTCGTCAAAGGAAACCTTGAACATCATTTCTTCAAAAATTTTAAATACAATATCACGGCCAATTCAAAAAAGATGTTGGTCTTAAATACCAGAAAAGAGAACAACAACCTTTTCCATGGAAAGGCCATAGCAAAATTCAACTTCAGTTTTCTTGGACCTGAAGATGACATGCAAATGAACATTAGTGGCACACCAGTTGATACTTCGACTATAAACATTCTTACCTCTGGAGGAAGCAAACAAAGTGCTGACGTAGATTATATCGTTTGGAAAACGATTGGACAAGAAATGAAGTCAGACAAAAGATTGAATAATCAAAACCTAACAATAGATTTAGATTTAACTGCTTCACCACTGTTAAGAATGAATGTTGTACTGGATGAACTTACCGGTGATATTATCTCAGGAATTGGCAATGGCAACTTAAAAATTCATACTGGAACAACTGAAAACCTTTCTATACTTGGTCGATATAATATTGAAAGCGGAAATTATAATTTCAATTTCCAAGATATCTTCAAAAAGCCATTTAAACTAGTTGGTGATGGCAATAGCTATATCAGTTGGACAGGTGATCCGTATAATGCTGATATTAACATTGACGCCACTTATCTCGCTGAAAAAGTAAGGATGAGTACGTTGTTTAACGATCCAAGTAACTCAACCATCTCTGGAGTAAGTTCAGATGTACTCAGAGAAATCAGTGACGTAGAGGTTCGATGTAATCTAACAGGCACACTCAATAGACCTAACCCGACATTTCAAATTGTAATACCGCAGGGCAGTTCTGTCAGAAATAATACAACGATTGATAGTAAAATAAAAACCATCAACAGAGATGCCCTTGAAGTGAGTAAGCAAGCTACCTATCTCATCGTTTTCAAAAGCTTTGCTCCACAAGCGGCGGTTGTGGCGAGTGACTTAAACAGCGAATTGATCAACACCACTATATCAGGGGTTATTAATGGAATACTTTCAAGTAGCATCCAAAACTTTTTCTCTAAAGTACTAGGTGCAGCAGTTGATGTAAACTTGAATTATTCTAGAACTTTAATGACTGCCGATGGAACTAATACGGGGAACTCAGGTAATCCAAATAATTTCAGGGAGAATGTCAGTCTTCAATTCATTAAATCACTGGTAAATGATAAATTGATTATCTCCTTTGGAAGTGACTTTAATTTCTCCTCTGTTGGTGGAACCACTTTTGCTGGGAACGCACAATCGTTTTTATTCCTGCCTGATGTTAATGTGGAATACAAAATAACCCCCGATGGAAAATTCAGGACATCCTTTTTCTATCGAAGCAATTTCGATTTATTATCTACATCTGGAAAACGCGATAGAACTGGCGGTAACGTTTCGTTCAGAACAGAATTCGATCGACTATTCGAACGAAAGAAAAAAATAACCCCATTGCTAACAGAGACAAACAACTAAGGAACTGAATCTAAATTTCGTGTCCTAATTTATCTCGCTTTGTGTTCAAGTAATCTTCGTTGTGCGGATTTGATGCAATTTTAATTGGAATAGTCTCTATAATTTCAAGTCCATAACCACGTAGGCCAGCCCGTTTCTTAGGATTATTGCTAATCAATTTAATTTTTGAAATGCCCAATTTACCTAGTATTTGGGCACCTAATCCATAATCGCGTTGATCGGCCTGAAACCCTAAGTGGATATTAGCTTCCACCGTATCCATCCCTTCCTCTTGCAATTTGTAGGCCTTTAATTTATTCACTAAACCGATACCACGACCTTCTTGATTCATATACAATACTACGCCCTTCCCCTCTTTCTCAACCATTTGCATAGCAGCATGAAGCTGTTCGCCACAATCGCAACGCAAAGAGCCTAAAATATCACCGGTAAAACAGGAAGAGTGGACACGCACCATTACGGGTTCATCTTTTTCCCATGTTCCTTTTATAAGAGCCATATGCTCTTGACTCAATGGGTTGTTTCGCTCTTTAAAAATCTTCAGCGCGAAATTTCCGTATAACGTTGGCATATTGACTGATACAAGTTGCTCCACTAAGGAATCTTCTTTCAATCTATATTCAATGAGGTCTTTAATCGAAATGATTCTCAAATTCCATTCTTTGGCAAGAACCAACAATTCTGGAAGACGTGCCATCGTGCCATCGTCGTTCATAATCTCTACTAATGCCCCTGCAGGTTCAAATCCAGCCAAACGAGCAAGATCAACTACTGCTTCAGTATGCCCTGAACGCCTTAAGACACCTCCTTTTTTAGCTCTTAAAGGGAATATATGTCCTGGCTTACCTAAATCAGACGGCTTTGTATTGGGATTGATAAATGACTGAATAGTCTTCGCTCGGTCCTGAGCTGAAATTCCAGTAGTGCAACCATATCCAAGCAAATCAACTGACACAGTGAAGGCTGTTTCGTGTAAAGCGGTATTGTTATTTACCATGAGTTCTAAACCCAGCTCATCACATCGCTCCTCTTCTAATGCCGCACAAATTAACCCACGACCAAACTTACTCATGAAATTGATGACTTCCGGTGTCACATTTCGGGCAGCGGCGATCAGATCACCTTCATTTTCACGGTCTTCATCATCCACCACGATGATCATCTTTCCAATCTTCAGGTCTTCAATAGCACTTACTATACTATCCAGCATATTGAAATTTTTATGCAAATTACTCAATCCCCTCCAACTGCTCGAGGGATATTCTATTTCTTCTTTCAAAGTGAGCGTAAACCCTAGGAAAACAGGCTACCCTTTATCGATTTTTTCTGCTATTCGAGGTCTTATTAGGTCAAGTTCTTTAATGAACTGCACCATATCCATTGCTTGGTCAACTTTAAATTCACCAATTCGAGTTCGACGTAAAGAGGACAAATATGCACCACAACCCAGTTCATTACCATAATCGAAGGCTAGACTTCGGATATAGGTACCAGTGGAGCAAACCACCCTAAAGTCAATTTTAGGAAGGTCTATTGAGGTGATTTCGAAAGATTTGATGGTTATAGGTCGAGCCTCCATTTTAACTTCCTTTCCCTTTCTAGCCAATACATAAGCAGGGGT
>CANGBH010000141.1 GCA_947451935.1 Chitinophagaceae bacterium | reverse complement strand
GCGTCTGCCTTTCCCGTAAGAAAATATTTTTCAAATAAGTGAACGAATACTGCATCTTGACCCATGAATTTTGGGTTGACATATTTTTCTGCAAGACTAGATAAAAAGAACTTAAACATTTCTTCATTAGACTTAGATGCAGCTAACATGTCATCTGCATATTCTTTTATAGAGTCTGGAATCTGAGGAAGTACTTCATCGTAATATTTATCAAATTTACCTTGAAGTACAGGAGTTCTTATTAGTCTATCATCGGTGAACGATATCCCATCCCAGTAGTGATTCTTATAGTACTGATAAGCAAAAGTAGTGTCGTACACTCCACCTGGATGTTGATTTGCTGGAGGAATAGTTGGATCTTTCAACAAGTTGAATATAGCAGTAAGTAATAGTTTTGGGTGTTTTTTTTGAATATCTTCTCTGTATGCTTGAATTTCTTTTGATAGTGAAGTAATTTGCTCGTTTATGATCTTTTTATTGGCATCATCTTTTTGCTCATTAAGGTTCTTCTTCAATTGATTTAATTGTTGTCCAACATCGTATGATTTTTTTTGATAGTCATTGAAAATGGTATTGTCTGATGTGCCTGTAAAAACAATGCTTTTTACTAAATTGGATGTATCGGCAATTACACTAAAATGTTGTTGCTCATCTAAAAGGCATTCTATCCACCCATTTTTTTCAGGGAATACAATCATGTAAACACCACCAAGTAATTTTGTTTTGCCTGAAAATATCGCTTGCCCATCTGAATTGATTTTGGATGAATCAATGAGAAATTGTTTAGTACCAAAATGGTAGGCTAAAAAGAGGTACCCGTTTTTGAAGGGTTTGATATTGGCTTTTATTGAATAGCCTATGGATTGTTTGGGTTGGTTCGTATTTTGGGCCTTTGTGTTTAGAGCTATGATAGAGATAATAAGAAGAGAAATAACAAATCGCATGGTGTATGAATTTCTGTAAAATTATCAATAAACGGGGAATAGCCAAGGCTAATAGTGAAACACAACAAACATTTAAGAAATCCGGCTATTCTATACATTAAAAGGTCAGGATAGGCTAAGTTTCTCTTTTCTTACCTTTACATTTCAAATTGGGTTCAATGAGAAAAATGAGAAATGTAGTCTTGGAAAATCTTCATGTTGATGGATATGCCGCTGGGGGAAAGTCAATTGCCAGGCATGAGGGGAAGGTCATTTTCATAGAAGGAGCTGTTCCTGGTGATATTGTTGATGTTAGGCTGTCGAAAAGCAAAAAGGATTGGGCAGAGGGCAAGGCAATTCGCATATCTCAGTTTGCGGCAGATAGAGTAACTCCATTCTGTACCCATTTTGGAGTATGTGGAGGATGTAAATGGCAGATGCTGCCATATGAAAAGCAGCTTGAATATAAACAGCAGGAAGTTGCAGATCAAATGAAGCGTATTGGGAAAATAGAACTTCCTGAAATGCTGCCTATTATAGGTTCTGCTGAAACTCGTTATTACCGAAATAAACTCGAATTCACATTCAGCTCAAAAAAATATTATACGCAAGAGGAAATCGATGCATTGCCTATGCATGCTGATGGCCCACGCGGACTACCATCAATTCCCGCACTAGGTTTTCATGTACCCGGTTCATTTGATAAAGTAATTGATATAGATGAATGTTTTTTACAAGCTACTCCAACAAATGAAATTCGAAATGCTATTCGAGAATACGCATTAAAACAAGCTATTCCTTTTTATGACATTCGAAATCATACCGGATTACTTCGAAATTTAATGGTCCGATTGTGTACAACAGGAGATTTAATGGTGAATGTTGTTTTTGGTGAAGAGGAAAAGGATACACGAATTGGCTTAATGGATTTTATTAAAAGTACATTTCCTCAAATTTCATCCTTGTATTATACTATCAACAGAAAGTTTAATGATAGTTTACAAGACCAAACACCCATTTTATATCATGGGAAGCCTTATGCCATAGAACAATTAGGGGAATTGAAGTTTAGGGTTGGCCCCAAATCATTTTTTCAAACAAATACAAAGCAAGCGGAAAAACTTTATCAAATTACCAAGGATTTCGCTGATTTGAAAGGAACTGAGGTAGTTTATGATTTGTATTGTGGTACCGGAAGTATTGGAATTTTTTTGAGTAATCGAGCTCAAAAAGTCATAGGCGTTGAAGTCGTTGATGAGGCCATTGCAGATGCAAAGGAAAATGTTGCCATAAATGGAATTCAAAATGCCTCATTTTTTGTTGGCGATGCAGCTGCAATATGCAATGATGCGTTTTTTCAACTGCATGGAAAGCCAGATGTAATCATTACAGATCCACCAAGAGCGGGTATGCATGAAGATTTGGTGAATCAAATTTTGCAGATGGAAGCTTCTGTTGTAGTCTATGTAAGTTGCAATCCTGCCACTCAAGCTAGGGATTTGCAGCTGTTATCTGAAAAATATAGGGTTGCTGCTATCCAGCCAGTAGATATGTTTCCTCATACGCACCACATCGAAAATGTTGTAAAATTGAGTCTTAAGGATATCTAGTGATTCATTGCTCAAGGTTCGTTAATTTTGTCATTCAATTTATAGTATGCAATCAGAAATAAGACCAGGTAGGTTTCAGGTTCTTCCTGTAGTGATAAAAAATCTAATCATCATCAATTCGCTTGTTTGGTTAGCCCAGATCACCATTGGTCAGGATCTTATTCCCATGGAAAACCTTTTTGCATTGCATCACTTCAGTTCTGTTCATTATGGGGTTTGGCAGTTCATTACCTACATGTTTTTGCATTCATCCTCTTCTTTTTTTCATATTCTGTTTAATATGTTCGCCTTGTGGATGTTTGGTTCAACATTGGAAAATCTTTGGGGGCCAGGACGGTTCTTGATATTTTACCTGATTTGTGGTGTTGGAGCAGGTTTGGCGCAAGCACTTGCGCTTACCTACGATATTTCTCAATACAATGCTTTGTTTTTGGCTGGACAGCTATCAGAGCAAGAACTTTTTATGCTGAAGAACGTTCCAACTCTAGGTGCTTCAGGAGCAATCATGGGGATATTTGCTGCTTTTGCTTTTACGTTTCCCAATAGCCGAATGCTTATACTACCTATTCCATTTCCTATTAAAGCTAAATGGGCATTGTTAGGCTTAGCAGTTTTGGATATTATAGGTGGTATTTCAAGCGAGTCAACAGGGATTGCGCATTTTGCTCACTTAGGTGGTGCTGCGATAGGTATTATCGTTGTTATGATATGGAATAAGAAAGACAGGAATCGTTTTTATTGATTCTTCTCAAAATCAAAATCAATTATGGGGTATAGAGATTATAAGCCGAAAACTGGTCCATCGCTTTGGAATACATCGAATCCATTGGTCATGCTAGTGATTTTGCTTGCCATGTTTTTTATTTTGTTGAATTTCTTAAAAAGTATTTATACATTTTCGGCGATACCGGAGGAAGCCTTTTATCGAAATATATACCAGTGGTTTGCTATGCCAGCAGATCCTTCTAAATTGGCTTTTAGGCCTTGGACAATTTTAACTATGCAATTTAGTGAGGTTAAATTATTTGTTGCCATTAGTAATATTTTTTGGCTCTGGCTTTTTGCCTATTTAATACAAGATCTTATTGGGGGTGATAAGTTAATCCCACTTTATCTTTATTGTGGAACCGCTTCTGCAATTGCGTTTTTCATTAGTGCTAATTTAATGTATGGGGCAGACTCAGCAAGTGTTTATTTTACTGGAATAACATCTGCGTTAGTTGGGTTAGCTGTG
>CANGBH010000140.1 GCA_947451935.1 Chitinophagaceae bacterium | reverse complement strand
TTATCAATACAGACCATATCAATCAACTTGCAGATTTTTTTACTGACCGCGATAAATCTAAAAAGCTACTCCCCTATAATAGAATTATAAAATCCGCTGGTGCTGTAATCCGATTTGGGGACCCTTCCGTAGAAAATCATGCCTTAGATGTTGCTTCTATAGAGGGTGACAGAATTGCCATTGTTGAAGAGCGGTTTGGATTAACCGCTATTGACGTTGAAAAGAAAGAAATTTTAAATCGTGTTACCTATTCTGATCTTCTGAATTTCAAAAGATACATCAGCACGTACTCAGGGATAAAAACATTCAAGTACAACCAAAAAACATGGATAGCTTGGAGTGCTGTAAATGATGACAATAACGAATCAGCTTTAATGATTGCTGAATGGAATAATGGTTTTATGAATGTAAGCTCTATTCCATTTCTGCATAGTCAAGCGGCCAAGAATGCAATTCCAAACGAAGTAGAATTTACCATTGAAGATGACAAACCCATGCTATACGTGGTGCTAAATGGCAATAATCAATTGGTGAAAATTGACTGGGAAAGCAAACAACCAATTTGGACAGCAGAAACTGGCGTTGCACCATATGGACTTGCTATTGCAAACAATGCTATTTATGTAAGTAACTGGGCCGGGGAAACTGCCACCAACTCATCGCTTGAAAGGGCTGGAGTGCCTTGGGGACTAGCATATACCGACCCTAAAACTGGTGCAACGGCAGGAGGATCTGTATCTGTTTTCAACACAAAAAATGGTCAAAAAATTACCGATATAAAGGTAGGCCTTCACCCAAATGTAATAAAGGCTTCAAGGAGTGAACTATTTGTATATGTTGCCAATGGTTCTAGCGACGAAATTTCAGTAATTAATTCCCACAAAAATGAAGTTTCCGAAAGCATACAAGTTGGACTATTTAAGGATAAAAAAATATACCAGGGAAGTACGCCAAATGGATTATTTGTATCTGAGGATAAAACAAAATTGTATGTTTCAAATGGTTTAGACAATGCTATCGCCATCGTAAAACTCGGAATGCATGCTTCTAAAACCGGCAAAGGGAAATCATATGTTGAAGGATATATTCCTACAGAAGCCTACCCTGCTGGATTAACAATCATCAATAATAAGATGATTGTTGCTAACCTTGAGTCAGATGGTTCAAATGTTATTGATAAAAATAAAAACGCTAGAGAGATTCACAATCAACGTGCTTCAGTTAGCATTATTGATTTGCCTGATCCTGCAACGCTTGAAAACTATTCTAGAGATGTATTGACTCTAAGTCTAATCAATAGAACAGACCAATTATCGTTACCGCCAAGAGAAAATATTAAACCGGTTCCGGTTCCGTCAAGAATGGGTGAGCCATCCGTTTTCAAACATGTAGTCTATATCATCAAAGAGAACAAAACATATGATCAAGTCTTTGGTGATATGAAACAGGGTAATGGCGATTCTTCTTTATGTGTATTTGGCGAAAACGTAACCCCAAACATACATGCCCTTGCTAAACAATTCGGGTGGATGGATGATTATTATGCATCTGGTAAATCTTCCGCTGAAGGGCATCAATGGACTGATGCAGGGATGGTTTCGGACTATGTAGAAAAAAACGTTAGAGCATGGATTAGAAGCTATCCACATAGACAAGAGGATGCACTTGTATACAACAAAGGAGGGTTTATTTGGAATCAAGCATTAGATCATGGTAAAACCGTAAAAATTTATGGCGAAGCTTGTGAAACCATTTATGATCAAAAGTTAAAGTGGGCCGACTTCTATAGAAAATATAAAGATTCTAGTGCAATAGACTGGTACAACAAAACTACCATTGCTAGAATACGTCCAATTATATCAAATACTTATCCGGATTGTGATAACATTGCATTCTTAGATCAGCAAAGAGCTGATATTTTCATAAATGATTGGAAACAATTTGAACAAAATGACAGCTTACCCAATCTCATGATTTTATCCCTGCCTAATGATCACAGTGCTGGCACATCACCAGATTTTCCCACTCCGGATGCGATGGTAGCAGATAATGATTTAGCCGTAGGAAGAATTGTAGAAACAATAAGCAAAAGCAAATACTGGGATTCAACGGTTATATTCATCACACAGGATGATTCACAGAGTGGATGGGATCATGTATCTTCCTATAGAACTGTTGGTTTAGTCATTAGTCCATATAGCAACGGTAAATTAAACTCGAGCAACTACAATCAAACATCAATACTTAGAACCATCGAACAAATTTTAGGTGTACCTCCTATGAATGTGATGGATGCCACAGCACGTCTTATGACCGATTGCTTTCAAGAGAAAATAAATAAGTCTGTATACACGAGTAGGATAAATAATATCCCTCTAAACAAAATGAATAACCCACTCCACACCCTCGCAGGAAAAGCAAGAAAATACGCCATCGAGTCTCAAGAAGAAGTATTCAATGAAGTGGATGGCGGGGAAGATGATAAAATGAATAGGATTATATGGTTTTATTTGAAAGGAAATGAAAAATACCCTGATATAAAGTAATAATGAAGGATTACTTCAGTGCGAAATTTTCTTGTCCACAAAAGATGAACCACTTTAGGAAAACAATAAGTCTATTATCGTAGGGTCCGAGCAATAATTCTTAAATTGTGCCAGGATAAAAAAGATGGCACAAACAACGGATCAGAAAACTGAAAATGGGCTAAAAAAAAGCCTGACACCTCTTATGCTATGGGGGCTGGGCGTTGGCTATGTTATATCTGGGATGTATTTTGGATGGAATCTTGGTTTAGAGAAAGGAGGCACCTTAGGTCTAGCCATTGCCACAGCGTTCATCATCATAATGTATATAACCTTTACATTCAGTTATACTGAATTGGCTGCTGCTATCCCAAAAGCGGGTGGAGGTTTTGATTATGCCACAAGAGCACTTGGAAAAGATTTAGGTTTTATCGCAGGAATGGCACAGAACATTGAATTTATGTTTGCTCCTCCTGCCATAGCATTTGCTATCGGAGCTTACTTTAACTTATTTTTCCCACAGATACCAATTATTGCCATTGCAATTTTTAGTTATTTTATTTTTACCTATTTGAATATTCGTGGTGTAAAAGCTGCTGCACTATTTGAACTAATTATTACCATATTTGCAGTTGCTGAATTGCTCCTTTTTACTGGAGTAACATTACCACATTTTAAACTGAGCAATCTCCAAGAAAATCCACTTCCCCATGGCATTTCAGGAATCTTTGCAGCAATACCCTTTGCTATCTGGTTTTTTCTTGGCATTGAAGGAGTAGCAAACGTTGCTGAAGAAACCATTAAACCACAACGTACTATTCTGATCGGATTTGGATCAGCCATTTTAACACTAGTTATTCTCTGTGTGCTCGTATTTGTTAGTTCAATTGGTGTAGCTGGATGGGGAAACATCGTTTATAAACAAGATGGAAGTGCCTCAGATTCCCCGCTACCACTAGCTATGGCCAAAATTGTCGGAAATGACAATTACCTATACCACATACTTATTACTGTTGGTCTATTTGGGATTGTGGCATCCTTTCATGGTCTTATCCTTGCTGCAGGAAGGTCAACATATGAATTTGGAAAAGTAAAATATGCTCCTGAACGTTTAGGAAAAATACATGCAAAATACAGCACTCCATCCAACGCACTTATATTTAACATGGTGATTGGAATCATTGCTTTGCTAACTGGAAAGACTGCAGAAATAATAACTATGTCAGTCTTTGGTGCCCTAACCCTTTATGCCATTTCTATGGTAGCCGT
>CANGBH010000139.1 GCA_947451935.1 Chitinophagaceae bacterium | reverse complement strand
TTATGCTGATTGCGGTACTTGCCTATTTAATTGAGCTAATGCATTTGTTGTGGCCAACCCTTGGCCAAATGAAAATTCCCGTATTGGCATATGGAATAACCATCAGCATCATGTTGTCTGCTGCATTATGGCAATACCAAAAATTAGAACCCAAGACAGCTATATTATTTATCATTGGTGCTTTTTTCTTTGTCCTATCAGACAGTATACTTGCAATCAATAAATTCAGGTCACCTTTCGAAGAAGCTGGTGTGTATACGATGACCACTTATATCATTGCCCAACTGCTCATTGTAGTAGGCGCTATTCGATACAGAAATACCCCAAAATAAAAAAAGGTCCTGTGAAAAACACAGGACCTTTTTCTATAAAGATTATCTGATTAATAATCCATGCCACCCATTCCTGGAGCACCATGTCCATGTTGATGAACTGGTTCTTCATTTTTCGGTTTATCAGCGATTACACATTCAGTAGTCAATAGCATACCTGCAATTGAAGCCGCATTTTCAAGAGCTACACGAGCCACTTTAGTTGGGTCAATTACACCTGCAGTCAATAACTTCTCGTAAACATCAGTACGTGCATTGTAGCCATAATCAGCTTTTCCTTCACGAACTTTTTGTACAACGATAGATCCTTCTACACCTGCATTAGATACAATAGTACGCAATGGAGATTCAAGTGCACGACGAACAATGGCAATACCAGTTGTTTCATCTTCGTTAGCACCTTTTTTCTTATCTAATGCATCAATTGCTCTGATGAAAGCGATACCACCACCAGGAACGATACCTTCTTCTACTGCAGCACGTGTAGCATGAAGAGCATCATCAACGCGGTCTTTCTTTTCTTTCATTTCAGTTTCTGTAGCCGCACCAACATTTAGTACAGCAACACCACCGCTAAGTTTAGCAAGACGCTCTTGAAGCTTTTCTTTGTCATATTCAGATGTAGTCGCTTCAATTTGAGATTTGATTTGTGCGATACGTGCGTTGATATCATCTTTCTTTCCTTTACCACCAACGATGATAGTATTGTCTTTATCGATGGTTACGCGTTCAGCACGTCCTAAATAGGTAAGGTCAGCATTCTCAAGTTTAAACCCTTGATCTTCGCTGATAACAATACCTTTTGTAAGGATAGCGATATCTTGAAGCATTTCTTTTCTACGATCACCGAAACCTGGAGCTTTAACAGCAGCCACTTTCAATGTTCCACGAAGTTTATTAACAACCAATGTTGCCATTGCTTCGCCTTCTAGATCTTCAGAAATGATTACAAGCGGAGCACCTTGTTGAGCTACTTTTTCAAGGATATGAAGAATATCTTTCATAGCAGAAATCTTCTTATCGTAGATCAAGATAAAAGGAGTTTGAAGTTCGCATTCCATCTTATCAGCATTGGTAACAAAATAAGGAGAGATATACCCTCTATCAAATTGCATACCTTCCACGATTTCGATTGTAGTTTCAGTTCCACGAGCTTCTTCAACGGTGATAACACCATCTTTACCTACTTTTTGCATCGCTTCAGCAATCAACTTACCAATTTCGTTATCGTTATTAGCTGAAATACTAGCTACTTGTTGGATTTTCTTGATGTCATTTCCAACGGCTTGTGATTGAGTACGAAGATTTGCTACTACAATATCAACCGCTTTGTCGATACCTCTTTTGATATCCATTGGGTTTGCACCAGCAGCTACGTTTTTCAATCCTTCAGTGATGATTGATTGAGCAAGAACAGTTGCTGTCGTAGTTCCATCACCAGCAACATCTGCTGTTTTAGAAGCTACTTCTTTAACCATCTGTGCACCCATATTTTCAATAGGGTCTTCAAGTTCAATTTCTTTTGCAACAGTAACACCATCTTTGGTTACTGCTGGAGCACCGAATTTCTTTTCGATTACTACGTTACGGCCTTTAGGACCTAGAGTTACTTTTACCGCGTTTGCCAAGGTGTCTACACCCCTTTTCATTTTGTTGCGGGCTTCAAGATTAAAAAATATTTGCTTAGACATAAATCTGAATATTTAGTTGATTAGATGAGTGATTAAACGATTGCCAAAATATCTGATTCTCTCATGATTAAATAATCATGTCCTTCTACAGAAATCTCAGTTCCAGAATACTTACCATACATAACGGTATCACCTGCTTTTACAGACATTGGCTCATCTTTTTTACCAGGTCCAGCTGCTACAACAGTTCCTTTTTGTGGTTTTTCTTTTGCCGTGTCAGGAATAATAATCCCACCTGCAGTTTTTTCCTCAGCAGGTGCAGGTTTCACGATTACCCTGTCGTGCAATGGGGTAATGCTTAACTTCTTAGCCATAGCTTTTGTTTTTTTGATTTATAAATTAGTTGTTTTCAATTACGCAGAGGTTAAAAGTACACTACTTTCTGCGATACATCAACCTTTAGCATAATTTATACCAAAACCATAGGGTTGCTATTCTGTCAGATTTAAGCAATTCAACCGAAATTTTAGCTTGGTTTTGGCAGAATTGATAGAAATTTTCTATGTCAATATTTCACCTTGAGGTCGAATTTGAATCAGGGAGTCGCTTAAACCTTTATATTTGCCCTCCAAATAAGTTCTTTAAGATGATCAGTCGCAGAAATATACGTGTGAAGGTGGTACAAAGTTTATATGCAGTAGAGTCAGAATCTGGGGACATGTCAGAAGAAAAAGCAGTTGTACTGCTGAAAAAGTACCTTGATCAGACCTCAGAATTATTCCTATTTCTCGTATTCCTTATCACGGAAGTAGCTAGGTATGCTGAAATTCACGCAAAAAATAAGGCATCAAAGCATTTACCCTCAGAGGAGGACCTAACAATCAATACAAAAATTGCTGGAAATACACTCCTTTGGAGTATACTCGAAATCCCAGGTTTTGCTTCGGGGGTAAAAGATAAAGGACTTAGCAGTCATCTGGATAATGATATCGTAAAACGGATTTACCTTAAATTAATTGAATCAGAAGAATATAAAGCCTACATCGCTTTAGAAAGTCGCGACAAGAAATCAGAAAAAAGCCTCCTCACCTTCATTTTTACAGACCTCATCATGGCTGATGACTTCATCACCGAATACATTGAAGAACGCTTTGTTCAATGGGACGATGATAGCGAAATGCTGTATCAAATGATGATGAATTTTCTTGCAAAACCGACCTCCTTCAATTTTCAACTCTTAGTTGGAAATGAAAAAAAAGAATACGCGTTAAGTCTACTTAAAACAGCAATTAATAAGAAAGACTTAACCATGGACATCATCACACCAAAATTAAAAAATTGGGATGCCGATAGGATTGCCGTGTTGGATATGATTATTCTCCGCTTAGGTGTTTGTGAATTGATGTTTTTTGAAACCATTCCAGCAAAAGTGACCATTAACGAATACATAGATATTGCAAAAAGCTATAGCACTAACCAGAGTGGGCATTTTATCAATGGAATACTAGATAGCATCCACAAAGAAATGATTACTGATGGTAAGCTCAATAAAGTTGATTTCAAAAAACCATCTTGAATAGGTTAATTTTACACACATATATTCATTAACATGAAGTCCCCTATTGTTATCCTAAGTTTATTTTTACTCGCTTCATTCTCTATTATTGTGGTGAGTAGGGTAAATAAGCTCCCAAAAAAAGGAAAACAAAATAGATTTGAAAACAGAATTGATCGAACTATTCCAACTACCACTGTTGAATGGACAGACACAGTTCAAAACCTAGGGAAAGTAATTGAGGGAACACAGGTCAATGTTCAATTCAAATTCAAAAATACCGGATCTAGAATGATGGTTGTGACTGATGTTGCCG
>CANGBH010000138.1 GCA_947451935.1 Chitinophagaceae bacterium | reverse complement strand
GTATTCCATTCGAGCCATTCAGGAACCAAACTGCGAACTTGATGGTCGTCTATATTTCCCCAAACGCTCTTAACTGGAGCATATGTGGAGAGCGTATGTAGGATCTCTTTATTACCAATATCGCCCCCATGCCAAATTTCATCTACTGTTTCAAGGTAAGGTAAAACCTTTGGGTCTAAGAATCCATGGGTGTCTGAAAGCAGAAGTATTCTTTTCATCTTATTGAAAATCAATTATTTGATGTAATTTCGCAACCTGTTGCAAAATAGAAGGCAAAGAAACATCATTTGATTTTAGCTTAATCACAGTTATTTTTAAAAGAAATTTTCTAATTAAGAAGCTTTTCTTATCTTTGCGCACCCAAAAAGTATGGCGAAACAAGCTCTCATTAAACAGGACGGAATAATCATCGAAGCACTAAGCAACGCGATGTTTAAAGTGAAGTTAGAAAACGGGCATGAGATATTAGCCACTATTTCGGGTAAAATGAGGATGCACTACATCAGAATCCTGCCAGGAGATAAGGTTGGAGTAGAGATGAGTCCATACGATTTGACAAGAGGACGTATCATTTTCAGGTATAAATAATCATGCCCTCAGGGCTTAAACGCGAAATATGAAAGTAAGAGCATCCATTAAAAAGCGCAGTACAGATTGTAAAATCGTGCGCAGGAAAGGCAAGTTGTTCGTGATCAACAAAAAAAATCCTCGTTTTAAACAACGTCAGGGTTAATTTTTAGAAATAAACACAAGTAAAAATCAATAAACACGTATGGCTCGTATTGCAGGTATAGATCTACCAAAGAATAAAAGAGGAGAGATTGGCTTGACTTACATCTTTGGTATTGGTAATTCCACTGCCCGTTATATTCTTGATAAAGCTGGCATTGATGTAAATAAAAAAGTAAACCAATGGAATGATGATGAGCTTAATGCCATCAGAAACATTATTACCAATGAGTTTAAGGTAGAAGGACAACTTCGTTCTGAAGTTCAAATGTCTATCAAACGTTTATTGGATATTGCTTGCTACCGTGGTTTGCGCCATCGTAAAGGATTGCCAGTAAGAGGTCAACGTACTAAAACCAACGCTCGTACGAGAAAAGGAAAGAGAAAGACTGTTGCGGGTAAGAAGAAAGCAGCTAAGAAATAAAATCGAGTGGGATTCGGCTTGTCCGAATCTTGCTTTATTATATGCACCAAATTTACTGTTCAGCGCCAGACATCGGGTGCAGGCATAGGGTTGAACAGGGTCTGAAAAGACTGATTTTTATTGATTACCTTTTTTAAACGATTATGGCAAAAGCACAACAAAACAGCGGCAAATCAGCTGCGAAAAAAAGAGTGGTAAAAGTGGATAGTTTCGGAGATGCACACATCAACGCAACATTCAACAATATCATCATCAGTTTAACGAACAAAACTGGACAAACCATTTCATGGAGTAGCGCTGGTAAAATGGGCTTCAGAGGTTCTAAGAAGAACACTCCATATGCTGCTCAAATGGCTGCATCAGATGCTGCTAAAGTAGCATTGGACGCTGGCTTAAAGCGTGTAGATGTTTATGTTAAAGGTCCTGGATCTGGTAGAGAAGGCGCAATTCGTGCGTTAGCAAATTCTGGAATCGAAGTTGTGATGATTAAGGATGTAACTCCTCTTCCACACAACGGTTGCCGCCCTCCCAAAAAACGTCGCGTTTAATTCTTTATTTATACAAGGCAGAAGATTCAGTTTTATGATTTTTTCATAATCTTCTGTCATTCTTTAAAAAATCAAAATTTATACTATGGCACGTTACACTGGCCCCAAAACAAAAATCTGTAGGAAATTCGGTGAGCCGATCCTCGGAAATGGTAAGTATCTAGACAAAAACAGCAATCCTCCCGGCCAACATGGTGGCTCTAAAAAGCGCAAGGCTCCAGGAGAATATGCTATTCAGCTTAAAGAAAAGCAAAAGGCGAAATACACATACGGTGTACTTGAGCGCCAGTTCAGAAAAACATTTGAAGAAGCAGCACGCTTGAAAGGTGTTACAGGTGAAAACCTTATTAAACTCCTTGAAGGTCGTCTTGACAATACGGTTTACCGTATGGGAATTTCTCCATCAAGACCAGCAGCTCGTCAGTTGGTTGCGCATAAACACATCATGGTTAATGATGTTGTTGTAAACATTCCTTCGTATCAATTGAAACCAGGAGATGTTATCGCTCTTAAAGATAAGAGTATGGGTAATGCAAGCTTAACAGCTTTTGTTAAACCTAAAAATCCAAAAATTGGATGGGTTGAGTTCAATGAATCAGACATGTCTGGTACATTCATAACATACCCTGAAAGAGAAAATGTTCCTGAAAACATCAGAGAGCAGTTGATCGTCGAATTGTATTCTAAGTAAACAACTGGTGCCTGTTGGCATCAGCTTTTTTTATATCACCCGTTTTCCCGAAGTATCGGGATTAACAAGTAAAACTGAAATTTAAATATGGCCATATTAAATTTCCAACAGCCGGACAAGATCGTTCTTCAGAAAGCTAACGATTTCGAAGCTCAGTTTGAGTTTCGTCCTTTGGAACCAGGTTATGGTGTAACGATTGGTAACTCCCTACGTAGGGTTTTGCTCAATTCACTAGAAGGGTATGCCATTACTGGAATCGTTGTTGAAGGAGCAGATCATGAATTCGCAACGCTTAAAGGCGTAGTTGAAGATGTTACAGAAATCATTCTAAACTTGAAACAAATCAGGTTTAAAAAGATCCTGGATCATGACGTACAAACAGAAAAATTAACCCTCAGTATCAAAGGTAAATCAGAATTTACCGCAGGTATGATCGATGAAGTTACAGGTACTTTCCAGGTGATGAACCCAGAATTGTTGATCTGTACGATGGATCCTTCTGCTAAATTGAATATTGAATTGCATATTTCTAAAGGAAGGGGCTATATCCCATCTGAAGATAACAGACAAAAGGATGTTCCATTCGGATTTATTCCAATTGACTCTATCCACACTCCAATTAAGAGCGTGAAATATGCTATCGAAAATACACGTGTTGAACAACGCACGGATTTCGAAAAATTGTTGCTTGATGTCGTGACAGACGGTACGATCCACCCTGAAGAAGCTGTAAAGCAAGCTTCAAGGATTTTGATCCAACACCTTATGATCATCACAGACGAGAACATTACCTTCGATAACAAAGAAGAGAAGAAAGAAGACCTAGTTGATGAACAAACACTTCAGCTTAGAAAAGTATTGAAAACACCACTAGAAGACCTTGATCTTTCTGTACGTGCATTCAATTGCTTAAAAGCTGCAAAGATTAATAGTCTTAGCCAGCTTGTTCAATACGAACAAGAGGATTTGATGAAATTCAGAAACTTCGGTCAAAAATCACTTTCTGAAATCGAACAAGTACTTAACGAAAGAGGCCTTCATTTTGGAATGGACCTTGCTAAGTTAGGTATCGATGTAGATGAATTCTGAAACAACCCCTTAAAAGGGACTTTATAAACTAAGCTGTAATTCCTGACACGGTACAGCTCTAAAACAACATGTCATGCGTCACGGAGATAAAATTAATAATTTAGGACGGACTAAGTCACACAGAGTGGCAATGATGAGCAATATGGCTAGCCAGCTCATTACACACAAACGTATTGTAACAACCCTTGCTAAGGCAAAGGCATTGCGTACATACATTGAACCACTAATTACCAAAACAAAGAAAGACGCTTCTAAAGAGCAGATTATGCATAACCATCGTTTGGTTTTTGCTCACCTTAATGATAAAGCAGCTGTGAAAGAACTTTTCACGGTAATTGCTCCTAAGGTAGCCGGACGCCCAGGTGGATATACACGCATCATCAAACTTGGCATTCGTCT
>CANGBH010000137.1 GCA_947451935.1 Chitinophagaceae bacterium | reverse complement strand
GCGCGAAGTGAATCTTTCATTACATCATCGTCAGTATCATCACCACCTTGAAGTAAGTCACCCATGGCAACATCTTCTGCTTCATGTACTGGAGCATCGAGTGAAGTATGACGTGTATTGCTTTGGAAAATATTATTGATTTCTGTTTCGCTCATTTCAAGAATGTCAGCAAGTTCTTCTGTAGAAGGCTCACGCTCATGTTCTTGTTCAAACGCCATATACGCTTTGTTGGCTTTGTTGTACGTTCCAATCTTATTTTGTGGAAGACGAACCAAACGACCTTGTTCTGCTAACGCTTGTAAGATAGATTGACGAATCCACCATACAGCATAAGAGATGAATTTAAATCCTTTTGTTTCATCAAAACGTTGAGCTGCTTTAATCAAACCAAGATTTCCTTCGTTGATTAAATCACTCAATGAAAGTCCCTGATGCTGATATTGCTTTGCCACCGATACAACGAAACGTAAGTTGGCTTGAACTAATTTATCCAATGAACGTTGATCGTTCATTTTAATACGTTGTGCAAGAATGGTCTCCTCTTCCGGAGTAATCATTGAAATCTTAGAAATCTCTTGAAGGTACTTCTCTACCGCTTGTGAATCGCGGTTCGTAATCTGTGTAGCTATCTTTAATTGCCTCATGGTAATCAGTCGTGTCTAATCTTAAATGAAAAGACGTATTTTCTTCTGTTAAAAAATGGAAACACTAGGAGGTCTTCAGGGGGATGGATAGGCGACAAATTTAAAATTCATTTTCGACAAATCATAGTTAATCTTCAAAAAGATATACATATTCTTAACAATTTCAACAATTTCAAAAGGTTATCGTTGAAAAATACTTAAAACACTAATTGGCTTATCCATTAATTTCGCGATATGCTTATCGATTTAAGATCAGATACTGTCACCCTACCCAGTCAGGGTATGAAGGACGCCATGCATACAGCCCCTCTAGGCGATGATGTTTTTGGGGAAGACCCTTCCATCATTGAGCTTGAAACCTATGCTGCTGCATTATTTGGCAAAGAAAAAGCCCTTTTTTGTCCGAGTGGAACGATGACCAACCAAATTGCCATCAAATGCCATACTCAGCCCGGGGACGAAGTAATATGTGATGAATATTCACATGTGTATCAATATGAAGGTGGAGGAATTGCCTTTAATTCAAGCGCATCGGTAAGGTTGCTCCAAGGTAACCGTGGCCGAATTACGGCTGATCAGGTAAAAGAGGCCATTCAACCCGATGATATCCACAAACCACATTCTAGTTTGGTCGTATTGGAAAATACAGCAAACCGAGGTGGAGGAAGCTGTTATGACTTCAATGATATACTTGAAATAGGTAAAGTATGTGCCGATAACAAACTGGCATTTCATATCGATGGGGCTAGACTATTCAACGCCATGATCGCTAAAAATGAAAATCCAGCTCAATACGGCAAGGCATTCGACACCCTTTCAATTTGCTTAAGCAAAGGCCTAGGCGCACCCGTAGGCAGTCTACTTTTAGGAGACGCCCATTTTATTAAAAAAGCCAAACGCATCAGAAAGGTATTCGGTGGTGGCATGAGGCAGGCAGGTAGCTTAGCCGCAGCAGGCTTATACGCCTTGAAAAATAATGTGCAACGACTATCGATTGACCACGATCATGCCAAACTAATTGAAGCCGCATTACTAAACAAGTCATTCATCAAAGAAGTGTTATCCGTTGAAACCAACATACTTATAGCAGAATGCCTGCCTACGTTCAACTTACCCGGCTTTATCGCAGACATGAAAGAAAAAGGCATCCTTTTCTTATCTCTCTCCCCTAACCGTTTCCGAATGGTTACGCACCTCGATATCACGCCAGACATGATTCAAAAACTTACAGAAACGATTAATACAATACACTAATGTCATTTCCTTCCATCAATCCTACCCAAACCAGTTCTTGGAAAAAACTAACAGCACATGCTGCATCGATGAAGTCGGTTCACATGAAAACCTTATTTGCCCAAGACCCTAGTCGTTTTTCTCTTTTCTCCCAAACGGAAGGTGATTTGCTGTTTGATTATTCTAAAAATATCATCACCAACGAAACCCTTGAGCTGTTAGTTGATTTAGCGAAGGAATGCCAGCTGAGCGAAGCCATTGAGGCCATGTTTCAGGGTGAGCGAATCAACCAGACTGAAAACAGGTCTGTTTTGCATACAGCCTTGCGGAATTTTTCCAAAGATCCCGTTCTTTTCGAAGGGACTGATGTGATGCCCGATGTATACAGAGTGCAACACCAAATGAGGGAAACCTGCGCCAAAATTCATTCAGGAGAATGGAAGGGATATACAGGGAAAAAGATAAAATACATTGTCAACATCGGTATTGGAGGAAGCGATCTTGGTCCTGTGATGGTTACCGAAGCACTTAAACCATATTGGGTTGAAGGTATAGAAACACATTTTATTTCAAATGTTGATGGCTCACATATTGCTGAATGCCTGAAAGTTATACAGGCTGATGAAACTTTATTTTTAGTTGCATCCAAGACCTTCACCACCCAAGAAACGATGACCAATGCCCATACGGCTCGGAACTGGTTCATCAACCAATCAGGTGATGCGGCTCATGTAGCCAAGCATTTCATTGCCCTCTCCACCAACGAAAAGGCAGTCACCGAATTTGGAATCGCTAAGGAAAACATGTTCGAGTTTTGGGATTGGGTTGGCGGACGATATAGTCTTTGGAGCGCTATCGGACTTTCCATTGCCCTAACCATCGGCTATGATCATTTTGAGGAATTGCTAAAAGGCGCCCATGAAATGGATAAGCACTTTAGGAAACAACGCTTTGAAGAGAATATCCCCATCAAAATGGCCTTACTCGGCATTTGGTACGTGAATTTCTTCGGAGCACAATCAGAGGCTATTCTCCCCTACGACCAATACCTTCATCGCTTTGCCGCCTATTTTCAACAAGGAAATATGGAAAGCAATGGCAAACGAGTTGATCGAAATGGCAACCTATTAACCTATGCCTCTGGCCCGGTAATCTGGGGAGAACCAGGAACAAACGGCCAACACGCTTTCTATCAATTGATTCATCAGGGAACCCTATTGATTCCATGCGACTTCATTGCACCTGCAATAAGCCATAATCCCATTGGCGACCACCATGAAAAACTCATGAGCAACTTCTTTGCCCAAACAGAAGCCCTTATGAATGGCAAGTCGGCCTCAGAAGCTGCTGCTGAACTATCCGCCTTAACAGCAGAGCAGCGCGATAAACTTGTTCCGTTTAAAGAGTTTGATGGCAACAGACCTACCAATTCATTTTTAGTGAAACAAATCAATCCTTTTGAACTGGGTAAACTCATCGCCGCTTATGAACACAAGATCTTTGTACAAGGTGTTATCTGGAATATCTACAGCTTCGACCAATGGGGTGTGGAATTAGGAAAACAACTAGCAAACAAAGTACTTCCAGAATTAAAAGGCGATGAAGCAGTTCAAAGTCATGATAGTTCGACGAATGGGTTAATTAATTACTTTAAGAGCGTGAGGGGGTAAAATCAGACGTGAGATGAGAGATGTGAGAAATTAGACGTTAGATGTTAGTTGTTAGATGATAGGGATTTATTCATAGAACATTTAACTACACATAATTGATTTTATACAAAAAGGGTGAATTACTTCACCCTTTTGCTTTTATATTCATTTGAATAATACTAACATCTCACAACTAACATCTAACGTCTACTCTCTAACGTCTAACGTCTTATTCCCTCACTTCTCACATCTCTTATCTCACGTCTGATTTTACCCCCTCACGCTCTTAAAGTAATTAATTAACCCATTCGTCGAACTATCATGACTTTGAACTGCTTCATCGCCTTTTAATTCTG
>CANGBH010000136.1 GCA_947451935.1 Chitinophagaceae bacterium | reverse complement strand
GCTACATTTTCTTGCGGAACAGATTGTTTTTCTTTGGTATCGCGTCGTGCTACTTCAACCACTTTATTTTCAATATCTTTTTGTCCAATCGCAATGCGCACAGGCACGCCTTTCAATTCATATTCAGCAAATTTCCATCCCGGACGAACATTATCTGAATCATCGTATTTCACTGAAATGCCTTTCGCTTTCAATGCCTTCATGATTTCATCCACTTTGGCATCTACGATCGCTTTCTGTTCAGGACCTTTATAAATTGGAACAATCGCTACTTGCAATGGCGCAATGCGCGGCGGCATCACCAAGCCTTCATCATCACTATGAGCCATCACCAATGCGCCAATCAATCGTGTTGAAACTCCCCAAGATGTTGCCCAAACATATTCTTGCTTGTTCTTCTTGCTTAAAAATTTCACTTCAAATGCTTTCGCAAAATTTTGTCCGAGGAAATGTGAAGTACCCGCCTGCAAGGCCTTTCCGTCTTGCATGAGGGCCTCAATACAATAGGTTTCCAAAGCACCGGCAAAACGCTCATTGGCTGTCTTCACCCCTTTGATTACCGGCAAGGCCATGTAGTTTTCTACAAAATCAGCATAGACATGAAGCATCTTTTCAGCTTCTCCAATCGCCTCTTCAGAGGTAGCATGAGCGGTATGACCTTCCTGCCATAAAAATTCAGCTGTCCTTAAAAACAAGCGTGTTCTCATTTCCCAACGCACCACATTAGCCCATTGGTTGATCAACAGTGGCAAATCACGATAGGATTGAATCCAATCTTTATAGGCATTCCAAATGATGGCTTCACTGGTAGGACGAACAATCAATTCTTCTTCGAGTTTGGCTTCTGGATCTACAATGAGTTTTCCTTTATTATTAGGGTCAGATTTTAGACGATAATGGGTAACAACAGCGCATTCCTTAGCAAAACCTTCCGCATGCCCCTCCTCTTTCTCGAGAAATGACCTAGGTACAAACAAAGGGAAATAGGCGTTAACATGCCCCGTATCCTTAAACATCTTGTCCAATTGGTCGCGCATGTTCTCCCAAAGGGCAAATCCGTAAGGCTTTATAACCATGCACCCTCTTACGGCAGAATAGTCTGCCAGTCCACCTTTCAGCACCAAATCATTGTACCACTGTGAGTAATCTGTCGCCCTCGGAGTTAATTCATTTCCCATATTCGTAATGCTTTAAAAAAAGTTTCTCTTTAATTGCAACTTTAGGTGTTTTCAAACGTCTAATTTAACAGTTGCGAATGCGCAAATGTAGTAACTTCGGATTAATCTTTAAATCGTGTTATATGAACAAACTATTCATTGCTATCATGACCTCTTCCATCTTGATGGGATGCAGCACTGTTTATAAAACCGGGCAAACGCCTGATGACGTATATTATTCACCTTCTAAATCGCAAGAAGAATACGTTATCCTAGAAGATAATGAAGCGTATAGACCAGAAACGGTGCCGATGAACGATCGATACCTCCGCATGAAATCCATGAACAGAAATAGATGGTCATCCTTTGATGATGATTATGGATACTGGAACGACCCACGTTGGAACAACAGCATGTACTTCAACAATAGATCTATGTATAGCAGCTTTGGATTTCAAAGTTTATTATACAGCAGCTCATCGTATTATTCTAATCCATACAGCTGTATGTACTACGGACAACCATACATCATTTATAATAATGCTGGCAAGGGCACCCTTCCTTCAAGAAGAAGTACAGGACCTAGGGTAGTTAATTTAAACAGCTACAATCCTGTGCATGTTTCAAATTATCAATCACATCCTACCAATCTTTCTGGAAGGGCTAATGGAATATTAATCAATGGAAGAAATTCTGTGTTGAGAGAAGGATATAATTCGAACTACAATGGAAATGGAAATCCGTCAAGGATGTTTTCCAATTCTTCAAATTCGAGTTCATCCTCTTCAAGCAGCAGTTCATCTTCTGGCAGCAGCTCATCTTCTAGCCGAAGCAGCTCAGCTCCTGTACGTTCCTTTCCACGTGGCGGTGGTGGACTGTAGTCGGTCTCGTATCAATACGAAGTATAGTGATGTTGCAAACTTTTGCAACAGTTTCTTGGTCACTTAAAACCAAACCGTGATGGGTAAGTTTTTTCTCTTTTCTACCATTCTATTTTTTGCTGAAATTTTACATGCACAAGAACCCATTGATGCGTTGCGTTATGGCATGATTGGACAAGGCGGTACAGCAAGGGCTCAAGCCATTGGAGGTGCCATCGTTTCATTGGGTGGTGATATCAGCACAGCAACCGTTAATCCAGCAGGATTGGGATTGTTCAAAACAAATGACTTTGTATTTAGTCCAGGACTTTCATTCGGCAATACAAAAATTGATTACCTCGGTCAACAAAAAAAAGATAAAAATTTCAATGCCGATTTTAGCAATATAGGTATAGTATTAGCTAAGCCTGGCTATCAAACAGATAAGTGGCGCAATTTCACGTTTGCTATTGGCATGAACAAAATGGTGAACTACAGCAATAAAACATTGTTGGAAGGAAGCAATAACAAAAGTTCTTATTCAGAAAAATACATTGATGAACTCATAAACAATCAAGTCACTGACCCCAATCGTGCCGCAAACGATTATCCCTATGGATCAAGCTTGGCATTCAATACATACTTAATAGACACGATTGCTGGACCAGGAAATTCTGTGTTGGGTTATCGGAGTCTAGCCACACCATTAACGGGTGTTACACAACGACAAAGCTCTATTACCAAGGGTGGAATTAGAGATACATACTTCGCAGGTGGTGCTAACCTTCAAGATAAACTTTTCCTTGGAGCAACGATTGTGTTTAGTAAGTTGAGGTTTGAACGAACTAACACGTTTAAGGAAACAGATGCGTCAGGAAATGATCAAAATAATTTCAATTATTTTGAAACAGAAGAATATTTATTGAGTGAAGGCGTTGGACTTGGCTTAAAACTTGGCGCATTATACAAGGCAACTGACTTACTTAGAATTGGATTGGCATTTCATTCTCCTGTTGTGTATAATATGACTGACCATTATAGCACGAAGGTTACAACAGACTTAGAAGGATACCTTGGCAATGGCGTGATGACACAAAGTTCACTTGATTTGAATTCAAATGAACTAGGACAATTTCAATATAATTATGTCAACCCCATGCGTTTGATGTTTGGCGCATCCTATGTTTTACAAAGCGGTGAGGACGTCACTAAACAAAAAGGATTTTTAAGTGCTGATGTTGAATACATCAATTATGCATCATCCAAATTCAAAATCTATACAGGAGATGGTGGAAGTTCCGCGAATGGAGATAGCTATTTAAAACAAGTTACGGCAACGGTGAAAGATCAATTTAAATCGGCGTTGAATTTCCGTGTGGGAGGTGAGTTAAAATTCAATACCATCATGGCTAGACTTGGATTCAATTATATGGGCAACCCCTATAACACGCCATATGTTCATGCTAAAAAAATGAATATTAGCGGTGGACTAGGCTATCGAAATAGAGGTATGTTCATCGATCTTACCTATATCCAACAAATTACACAAGACGCCACCTTCCCCTACAAGCTAGATACTGGTTTTTACGAACCAGGATTTATAAAACAGAAAATGGGAAATGTTATAATGACGGTTGGGTTTAAGTTTTAGTCCCTTTTCTTAAATCGCTTCACGCTGGACGCTTAGCGCTCTGTGCCTTTGTGCCTTTTCTTAAATCGCTTCACGCTGGACGCTTAGCGCTCTGTGCCTTTGTGCCCTTGTCACTTTTCTGTATTACCTACTCCTTGCCTAAATCCCTCTTTTTCATTAACTTGCCTCCATGGCGACATTAAAGTTTCGTGTTTTTTATGAGGAAGATGATACTATCTATCGAGATATCGTGATTAAGCACAATCAACTTTTTTTTGACTT
>CANGBH010000135.1 GCA_947451935.1 Chitinophagaceae bacterium | reverse complement strand
TTATTCATCTGTTCAACCAGGTAATTTTTTCCTGAAGTATCTTTTTTCCTTGATGGGGTTAATGTTTGCTGCTCTTGGTTATATATTCCCATCCGTTAAGCCTAATTACTTTGTTGGATTCAGGATACCGTGGACTTTAGAAAACGAAGACAATTGGAATGCAACTCATAAAATGGCCGGTAAGTGGTGGATGTATGGAGGAATTTTGCAGGTTATTTTTGGAGTTTTACTTCCTCCGGAATATGTAATGATTTCATTTTTCATCATCATGGCAATTATGGTTGCAGTACCTACTGGTTTTTCATATCAATATTTTAAGAAGCATGGTGCTTAGTCAGTTTCTCACCATCTAATTACTAACCACTAGCGTCTAACGTCTTTTTATTACTTTTGCTCAAATTTTTCTCATGAAGAGATCTGTTATAACGGGTACTGGTGCCTATATACCAAGTTTAGTGAAAGCGAACAATGATTTTGTTGGCTCTGAATTTTATAGCGAGCAGAATGAACCTATTGATGTTCCTTCAGAAACCATTGTTGAAAAATTTAAAGCAATCACCGGTATTGAAGAAAGACGTTATGCAGAAAGTTCATTGAGTACATCCGATATGGCTGCTCTTGCTTCAAAGGAAGCTATTCAGATGAGTGGAATTGATCCTGAAACTATTGATCAAATTATAGTTGCCCATAACTTCGGAGATATTGTTAAAGGTTCGATCCAGTCTGATGCAGTTCCTGCATTGGCTAGTCGTGTTAAGCATTTATTGGGCATAAAAAATCCTAACTGTATTGCATACGATATTTTATTTGGTTGTCCTGGTTGGTTACAGGGTGTTATTCAGGCAGATGCGTTTTTCAAAGCAGGCATTGCTCACAAAGCATTAATAATTGGTGCCGAAACCCTTTCTCGTATAATCGATCCTCATGATAGAGATAGCATGATTTTTTCAGATGGTGCCGGTGCTTGTATTCTTGAATATAAAGATTCCGATGAGCATACAGGATCTGGTATTCTTGGATCAAGTGTTCAATCTCATTGTAATGATGAGGCTTATTATATTAACATGGGAAGTTCTTACCTGCCAGGTAGCCCCGAAGAGGTGAGGTATATAAAGATGAAAGGTAGAAAAGTATATGAGTATGCAGTTAAGCATGTGCCAATAGCCATGAAAGAATGTTTAGATAAGAATGGCATTGATATAAAAGACCTTAAAAAAGTATTTATTCATCAAGCGAATGAAAAGATGGATGAGGCTATGATGAATCGATTATATAAATCATACAATGCTCTTCCTCCCGAGTATATTATGCCAATGTCAATTCATTGGTTAGGAAATAGTTCTGTTGCAACCATTCCAACCTTACTGGATTTAGTTTTGCGAGGAAAGCAAGAAGGGCATGCCCTTGCAAAGGGGGATGTAGTGTTATTTGCTTCAGTAGGCGCAGGTATGAATATAAATGCTGTGGCGTATAGAATGTAAATTTGAATTCTTACTGCTGTTTTCACTTAAGTCATTTCCTCTGTGAGTAAATCTATTCTAATGCATTTACTGTACGTATTTTTCTTTTTATTATTCAAGTAATTAGATGTTAAATCTATCCGATTCATCAATGCAATAATGTGACTTTCAAATTGTTGTAAAATCCGTGATTGTTATCATTTATTCCCGTCTATGCCATAATTAGTTTTGCCATTCAAAATATAATTATGAAAAACGAGGCAATACAGTCAACACAAATGTATCAATTCAGCCTATTTTTTTTGATGTTTGGTATTAGCCTTGTTGGACTCATATCGCTCAATAGTTGTTATACTATGAATGGTCTTAAGGCTACAGGCAATAAGGAAATAAATGCCCGAATCACTGGTAATTATGATATGATTTTCTTTAAAGACGCAATTTTAAGTGATTTATTAGCGTCAAAAAATTATGTAGCGATTACCGTGTTAAGTAATAAAGAAGTCGCATACCAGGAATTAACGAGCAACGCTGTCTATACTTATGTTTCTGGTGACACCATTCCAAAAGATAAGATGTCCAAGAGACCAAATCGCCCAGCGCTGAAAAAGAACATCGGATTTCTTGAGCGTATTTTGCGATTTATACTAGCGATTTTACTAACCAGTTATTTTATGGCTGGTATTGAAGTGGGTGTGTTGAGTTTGTCCATACTGGTCTTCATTTTAGCCTTGGTGCCCACGTCATTATTTGGCTTTTGCCCTTTTTATTATTTCTTTGATATCACGACAAAAGGAAAAAGGAATAGTAATTAAACTAAATGGTTGAAATGCTATGTAGCATAGCCTGTCATTCTTCATTATAGAATAGTCTAATGTTAAAATAGCTCGAATGTGACAAATGTCATATACTCTTGAAAATCGAACAGTTAGTTTTGAGTATAAATAAAAATACTATGAGAAAGAATATTGGATCATCAGATAAATTAGTCCGGTTTTTAATTGCGGCTGTCCTTGTAGGATTATACTTTTCAGATGTGTTAAGTGGAACGGTGGCCATTGTGTCATTAGTTGCCGCTGGCGTCTTAGTCTTTACTAGCCTAATCAACTTTTGTCCGTTGTATTATATACTGGGAATTAAAACGTGCAAGACAGTTAGCAAATCTTAGTTTATTTAATAAATAATAACAGTAATACTATGTTTGATTTTTTTAAAACAATGTTCAAAGAAAAAACGGCTATTGATTATTCTCAACTTAAAAAAAGAGGTGCGCAGATTATCGATGTGCGAACCCCGGGTGAATATAGTGCAGGCCATATTAAAGGGTCTGTAAATATTCCATTGAATAACTTGGCGGCTCACTTGCCCAAGATTTCTCACAGCAAACCCGTTATTACCTGCTGTGCCTCTGGTATGCGAAGTGCATCTGCCAGACAAATTCTTATGAGTAAAGGGTTTGAAGAAGTGTATAATGGGGGTCCTTGGAGGGTATTAGAACATAAGTTAGATGCATAAAATAGTGTATGAAAGAATTCCTTAAAGAAAATTGGCTCTATTTTACTGGTGGTATAGTTGGAGCTATTGGTGGATTTTTATATTGGAAATTCGTTGGTTGTTCCTCCGGCACTTGCCGTATAACTTCCAAGCCGTTAAATAGCACATTGTATTTTGCCATGATGGGAGTGCTGACATTTAGTTTATTTAAGAAAAAAACTGCACAACATGACAAGTAGTAATTCTTTCGGTCAACTTATTAATGGGTCTAAACCCGTGCTTGTTGATTTTTTTGCAGAATGGTGTGGCCCATGCAAGATGATGGCACCAATATTGCAGGACTTGAAATTAGCCATTGGAGAAAAGGCTACTATTATTAAAATTGATATTGATAAAAATCCTCAAGCCGCTCAATCCTATAATGTACAGGGTGTCCCAACCTTGATTATTTTTCAACATGGGGTTGTGAAGTGGAGGCAATCGGGTGTTGTGCCAGCAAAGCATCTTCAGCACGAGCTAGAAAAATTAAATTAATGCTCGGCGCTGAATTTTTTTGCCAAATTTTTTAATTATCCAATCGAAATTTCCCTTGATTTAACTAAGGGTTGATAGGTCTATTACAAACCTGTACTTAATATCACCTTTAATCATTCGCTCATAGGCTTCATTGATATAAGAGATTGGGATAATCTCGATATCTGCACTGATATTTTTTTCATGGCAAAAATCAAGCATCTCCTGCGTTTCTTTTATACCTCCAAACATCGAGCCCATAATGCTTCTTCTGTTTTTCAATAATCCCCAGGTCGATATTTTGGGTTGGTGTTCTGGAAGACCTACTACAATCAACTTTCCATCAAGCCTCAATAGATTTTGGTATGGCATATAATCATGATCAGCTGAAATGCAGTTTAATACAACATCAAAAGTTGAGGCATACGGGGTTAATGCATCAGTATTAGATGCAAGTATGAAGTGATGTGCCCCAAGGCTGTGGGCTTCTTTAACTTTTGAAGGGGAAGTGCTGATTACAGTTAC
>CANGBH010000134.1 GCA_947451935.1 Chitinophagaceae bacterium | reverse complement strand
CCTATTTTTGATATACAACAACTTCGAGCCGTTTTAGAAAACGAAAAGGAAGACCACCGTAAGATCAAAAATGAGCTTGAAATAATCAATCACGCATCAGAACTCTTCTTAATTCTCCACCCTAGTGGCCTTATCAAAAAAGCATCAAAAAGAAGCTTATCTCTTCTTGGCTATAAACCCAATGAATTAATTGGAGTTTCACTACAAAGCCTTTTGGAAGATACACATTCAATTAACATAAAAAATGAAATAAAAGAAATCATACAGCATCAAAAAAAACGAGAACTTTCAACGTCTTTAATAACTAAGCATAAATCGATTATTCCAACTGAAATTTCAATAGCATTAGCACAATCAAGCGATAGTGAATCTAGCTTAGTAGTCATAATAAAAGATATCACTGAAAGGTTAAAGGCAAACGAAGAAATCACCAATTTAGCATCACTTCCCAACGAAAATCCGAATCCTATTTTTCGCCTAGATAATGAAGGAAAAATTATATTTAGGAATAAAAGTGCTTATGAAATCGAAGAGCTAGAGTATAAAAACAATATCTATTCAATTCAAGAATTTTGGACAAGCTTTTTCAAAGACAAAGAAAATGAATCGGTTACACATGTTGAAACAAAGGCAAATGACAAACAAATTACCTTTCAAATTGTAAACAGAGCAATCCATAATCAAAAAAACATTTACGGCTACGATAATACCATACGCCATCAATATGAACTTTTAGCTCAGGAAAACTTTAACCGACTCAACAATTTCTTAGAATCAACAAATGATATATATTATATTTTTTATCATTTGAATACATCAAAGAACTTCTATACTTCTCAATGGCCTCTTTTTTTTGGATTTAACCCCAATGAGTCAGCCATTTGGAAGGAAAAAAGAAATGGAGTTGAGCCCGAATTTTTAGCAATTTATGATGAAGCCATTCACGAACTGCATGTTAGTGGATCAATGCATGTAAAATACAAATTAAAGAATAAAATAACAGGTCACTCGCGCTGGATCTTAGAAGAAGCAAAAATCAAATTTGATTCTCTTCTAAATGATGAAATTATTTCAGGCAGAATGACAGACATTACAGTTAACGAAAACTACCAGGTTCAAATCAAAGAGTCAGAAGATCGCTTTGAATTGATTACCGAATCTATGCCTGTAATGATATGGGTTTCAAATCAAAATAATATTGTAACCTATACTAACCAAGCTTCAAGAGACTTTTATGGTTTCGACCTACGAAATCTTAAAAACGCAGATGACTACGCAAGGTTTATCCACCCAGATTATAGAAAAATAGCTATCGATGATTGGGCGATAAAAATTAATAAAAAAATTAAATGCGAAGGACAATACTTAGCACAAAATAAAGAAGGTCAATACCGATGGATGAATGAAATCGCTGTGCCAAGGTTTATGCAAAACGGAACCTTTCTAGGCTATATTGGATGTTGCTTTGACATCACCGAGGAGAAAAATCTGCTTTATAAAGTAGAAGAAGAAAAAAGAAAATTCGAGTTGATTTCTACTCAATCAGCAGACATTATCATGCTTTTGAATGAAGAGGGAATAATTGAATATGCTTCCCCTTCCATCATAAGAATTTTAGGATTTCAAGAAAACGAACTTATAGGAAATAAATTTTCAAGCCTACTTGAACATTCCAAGAATGAAATAATAAAAGAATTAAACGAAAATCAAAAAACAAATCGAGTATCCAGCTTTCAAATGAAAGACTCAAAAGGCCAATTGAGATGGATTGAAGCATCATCAAATTCATTCACTGAGTCAAATCCTGATACCCAAAAAATAATCATTCACCTTCGAGATATTAACGAGCAATACACAGCTCAATCTATGTTGATCGAAAATGAAGCCAAATACCGAAATCTATTCTCTAACATGAATCTTGGTATTATGGAAGTTGACATCAACGAAAAAATACTGTACGTCAACTCCGCATTTGAACGTATTTCAGGATATAACGAATCTGAGCTCATTGGAAAAATAGCACCTGAGGTTTTACTTAGTGAAATTTCAGAAAAAGAAATTAACCTACACGAAAGAAGAAATAGAGAGCATGGAAAAGAAGGACTCTATGAAATAAAAATTAAACGAAAAAATGGATCAGAAGGAACCTGGGTTATCAGTGGAGCACCTACATTCGACATGAGAGGTAAAAACCGCGGATCCATTGGTATTCACTGGGATGTAACCGATATCAGAAACCTAGAGAAAAAAATGCTATTTGAAAGTCTTCAAAAAGAAAAAGAACTAATTGAAGCAAGGCTTTATGCAGAGGAGGAACAACGTGAAGTTATTGGCCGTGACTTGCACGACGGTGTTGGACAAATGCTTGCCTACATCAGTGTATACATGAACGTGCTGAAAGAAAAAGAAATCATAGAACCAGCTGATATAGATAAAGCACAATCGACCATCAAAAAGACAATCGATGAAGTTCGACGATTATCTCGAAACTTAGCACCACCAGCCATCAAAGACCTAGGATTTAGGGATGCTGTTGTTGAATTAATAGGAAGCTACGGAATCATTCCAAAACCTCTATTCAAATTAAAAATATATAGAGGACAAGATCCAAGTATGTTTTTGTATGAACAAAAAATCATGCTCTTTAGAATTTTACAAGAATTAAGCAGCAATACATTTAAATATGCCGACGCTGATCTTGTTGAAATTAAAATTGAATTTGATAAACATGAAATGCGTGTTCGCTATAAAGATGATGGAAAAGGATTTGATCTAGGAACTGTACGAAAAGGAATTGGTCTGAAAGGAATTCTATCCCGAGTTGAATTTTATGGAGGACAATTGAATATAAATACTAAACCAAATAAAGGAACAGAGGTATTAATTAACTTACCATTTGAACAAATAACATGACAAAGAAAATCAGAATCATTATCGCAGACGACCATCTTCTCATCGCAGAAACGTGGGCTTCACTCATCAACATGGACCCAAACTTTGAAGTTGTTAGAGTTTACGACAATACCAAGTCGTTAATTGATGAAATAACGGAAGTAAAACCTGATGTAGCCATTCTAGACATCAACATCAATCCATTCTCTGGCATCGAAGCCACCAAGATGATTAAAAAGCTCGCACCAGGCACTAAAATAATTGGAGTATCCATGCACAACCAACCATCATTTGCCAAAAAAATGATGCGCAATGGAGCTATGGGATATGTAACCAAGAATTCATCTAAACAGGAAATGTATGATGCTATTAAATCTGTCATGAATGGACAGAAATACATCTGTGCAGAAATTCAGAAAAACATCACCAATCAAATGTTGGTTGATGAAGATGATAATAAACTAAGTACACTTACAGAACGTGAGATTGAGATTATCAAATTGATCAAAAATGGTATGACCAATAAAGAAATTGCTGAACAATTATTTCTTTCACCAAGAACAGTGGAAACTCATCGAGCACGAATTCTTAAAAAATTAGACCTTAAAAATTCATTGAGTTTGATAAAATATATCAATGACTCATTTATGGATTTATAAGCGTATTAGTGGGAGAAAAAATAAGTTTTTTCTAATCGCCCCAGATATTGTCTTTACCATCAATCCATTGTTTAACAAGATCGGTGGTGACTGATTTTGGACGTTCTAGTGGTAAGCCCAAGGCTCTATCCCAACAAAGGCTGGCCAATACGCCTAAGGCTCTACTAACGCCAAACAATACAGTGTAGAATTCATATTCAACCATGCCGTAGTGTACCAATAATGCACCACTATGTGCATCAACATTAGGCCATGGGTTTTTCACCTTACCTAATCCACTTAGAATTTCAGGAACAGTCTCGTATATTCTCCACACGGTTTGAACCAATGGATCATTAGGCATATGTTTTTTCCCAAATTCCATTTGAGCTGTAAATCGTGGGTCAGTCTTACGCAACACAGCATGCCCATATCCAGGCACTACCTTACCATCTCCTAATGTTTTCCT
>CANGBH010000133.1 GCA_947451935.1 Chitinophagaceae bacterium | reverse complement strand
GAACCAATAGCAATACGATAATAACATACCAATATCCCCATGTAGGAAAAACAGGTGCACTATCCAACTCATCTGTGTCTGTCCTTTTCATCGTTTATCTCGCTTATAAATAATCGCCGCTACAATTAATCCTATCAATAAACCAAGTGCCATTTTTTTTCTAAGCAACGCAATGAGTAATCCAAAGCCAATGCCCACTACTAAAGCAAACCCAGGTGATCTTCGTAAATTATTTTGACTCATTTATTTTTTTATTTGGATTCGAAACAATGTTAGCAAAAAGCCTAAATGCTCCAGGAACCCCTGCAGGCAATTCCCTAAAAAACACCAGGCCTGTATATATAAATCTTCCTTTCCCCTCGTTACAAACGATGAGGCTACCATCCAAAGCTGATTCGTTCTTGTCATGCATAGACAGTACAGACCGATAGTTTGGCTTGAAGTTTTCTGCAAAATAGATTCCACGTTCTTGAATCCAATCGCTGAAATCAGTTTTAGTAATCTTGTTTGGAAAATTAAGGATCGGATCTTTCTCATCAATAAATTCAACATTAGCATCTTCTTCCGTAACCCTATTTCGTGAAATAGTAAACGACTTAGGGCCAATCTTCTCTCTAAAAAAAGTTGAATTGCTACTTGTATTGTACTGCACAACCATATTTCCACCCTGTCTTACATAATCCATCAGAATCTCGTGTTTTTGTTCAAGCCACTCATGCACATTATACAATCGAATACCCATAACAATAGCATCGAACTGATTTAGTTTACCTGCAACTATATCATCTTGTGAAAGCATAGTTACAGCAAAGCCCATCTGCTCAAGTGCCGCAGGAACCTTGTCTCCCGCCCCTGCTACATATCCAATTTTCGAACCGGCTGTTTTTAAGTCTACCGGCATAAACTTAGTTGTATTGGGTAGAAAATAATGTTGTGTTGGGATATGCTCGTATTGAATAGTCTTCATTCGCTTATCAAAAAGAGTTGTATTCATCCCTTGATATCCTTGAAGGATAAGTGATTTTTTTTCGACACGATTTCCAATTTCAGATACAGGCATTTCAATATAATATGATTTAGGATAGCCCCCTTCAAAGCGGATAGGTCCTTTCATTCGACTTGACCAAGTTGAGTTACCAATCGATATACTATCAAACAAAATCGTTGAATTGGGAATGATGGTTTCTTTAATACTTGGACTAACTGGCTTGTTTTTATTTATGACCAATACTGCAGGCTCAGATAGTACAGAGACAGGAGGTACAACATATATCGGTTGAAAAATTTCGCCTTTGGCCGGATCAACGTGTTTATGTTGAACCGGAATGGAAAAAACGATTTCCTCTCCAAGCACTTCAAAAACAGCATCAACTGTATATACAGCAGAATTTTCTGCCATGCCTATCAATTGTTGATCAACCACATTAAAAGAACCCTTATTCATTTCGTGTTCTAACCAATACGGCTGAGTAATCGGCTTATCTAGAGAAACAGGAAGTGCAATGGATTGTGACCAGTTTTGATTTTTTTTCAATACCTGACTTGGTGTAGTTTCTATACTTTCTACACGAATCTTTTTCAACTTAATCTCTACATTAGAACGATTATTCATTGAAATGGTAAAGTTCAATGTATCACCTTGAACAGCATAATCCTCGCCTGTTAATGCTTCAAGGTGAAGTCCAGCACACATTTGAATCAACCGATCAACCTCACCCAATTTGACTTGTCTCCAATAGCGATCTTCAATACCAGTTATTTTTTTTCTTAACTCGATAAGCTGTGGAATAGATAACGCTGGATTTTGCATGTCAAATCCTTTAATCAACTGAGATACTAATGACTCAATTGAAAGCTTTGTGGATACACGCTGCCAACTGTAATCAATGGATTCCATAGGATCGGTTAATGCTTTATCACCCTGGGTATGGTCGAAGTATTCCATGACTTGTCCCCTAGACAAGGAAGATCCAAATCCCTGACTGCGGTGATTACTCCTGCTTTCTCCCGCAATTTCACCGATGCTTTTACCTAGTAGTGGAATATAATCTCCAACATCAATCTTCAGTTGATTTTCAGCAGTTGTATTATTTCCTCCGAAACTAAATGTGTTCCACATGATTCGTTTTGCTTGCCAAGTCGTTACTCCATAATTGAATTGCTCAGGAAATCGCTTTGCGTCTGCTGCTGCCACAAAGGCTTCATGTGCAATAACCGCTGAAGCTGAATGATGTCCATGACCAGCTCTATTATCTTCTGGGAATCGGGTAATGATGATATCAGGACGAAACTTTCGTATAACCCAAACGGCATCGGAAAGAACTTTCTCATGGTCCCAAAAAAGCAAGGCTTCTTCCGTGCTTTTTGAATACCCAAAATCGAATGCGCGTGAAAAAAATTGTTCTGCTCCATCAACCCTTCTAGCGGCCAATAGTTCTTGTGTCCTAATCAATCCCAACTCCACTCCTTGTTCATCACCAATAAGATTTTGACCTCCATCACCACGTGTCAATGCCAAATAACCGGTTCTATATTGACGGTCCTTTGCCATATAGGCAAGCAACCTAGTATTCTCGTCGTCTGGATGAGCTGCAACATAAAGTACAGTACCTAATACATTGAGTTTTTTTATGGCATGCAGTATTTCAGCACTATTTTGTTGAGTAGGCTTTTGTGCCGTTGCGGAGCCCACAAAACACACTAAAAAGAAAATAAAAAGGGCGAATACATGTATATATCTATTGAGCCTCGTCATACTAATCAATTTCATTTAGAACGGTAATACGTAATAAGGACTAAAAGTAAAGAAATGGACCGATTCCGTCTACCTTCATGGCAAATACTTTTAAAATCATCTTTATCTTTATGAGATGAAAAGAATCCCATTTCAATTTACCTTGTTTATCTGTGTAGTATGCCAGCTGTTCATCCCATTATTGAGCTCTGCTCAAGAAACAACTAATAGCATAGACGCTTTTCATTACACTATTCAAAAGAGGGCAATCGGAGCTCAAGGTGCTGTTTCTTCTGCACATCCATTAGCTAGTTTAGTAGGCGTATCGATTTTAAAAAAGGGTGGCAATGCATTTGATGCAGCTATTGCTACACAACTAGCCTTGGCCGTAGTCTATCCCGTTGCCGGCAATATTGGTGGTGGCGGATTTTTAGTTGGGTATACAGACAAGAAGAAAGCCATTACCATAGATTATCGTGAAAAAGCTCCTTCTGCTGCATCCAAAAATATGTACTTGGATAGTTTGGGAAATCCTTTACTCAACTTGAGTCAAAATGGGCACCTAGCTAGTGGAGTACCAGGATCTGTTGCCGGTTTTTTTGCCACACATAAATACGGAAAACTATCCTTCAAGGAAATTATTCAGCCTGCAATAGATCTTGCGGCGAATGGCTTTGCAATAACTGCATCTCAAGCAGAATCATTCAATGAAGACCGTAAATCGTTTATTCAATACAATACCGTTATTCCCGTATTTGTAAAAACCCAACCCTGGAAAGAGGGTGATACCCTGATTCAAAAAGATCTTGCTGCTACCCTTATCCGTATTCGTGATCAAGGCATGAAGGGTTTTTATGAGGGGGGAACAGCTGAACTCATCAGCGCTGAAATGAAAAGAGGTAATGGCCTTATCACCAAGGAGGACCTAAAGGCCTATAAAGCAATTGAACGTGAACCTATACAATTTGATTATAAAGGCCATACAATTATTGGTATGTCCATGCCGAGTAGTGGCGGTTTGTTGATGAAGCAGATGTTGAAAATGATTGAGGATAGACATATTGAAACATTGGGCTTTCATACCCCTGCCGCTGTTCAATTGATGGTTGAAGTTGAACGCAGAGCCTATGCAGATAGAGCTGAATTCATGGGTGACCAAGATTATGTAAAAGTTCCTATGCAAACACTAGGCAGCGATGCTTACCTTAACATGAGGATGCAGGATTTTATTCCGGGGAAAGCAACTCCTAGCACGCAAATAAAGCCAGGAAATATCAATCCGG
>CANGBH010000132.1 GCA_947451935.1 Chitinophagaceae bacterium | reverse complement strand
TCTTGGTTCTATGGCGTTATGCTAGGCATATTCTTGGTTGCCTTTTACCTAAAGCAGGTAGGAGCCAAGGCAGTATTTTATGCCGCTATTGCTGGTGAATTACTTGTATTAGTCATGTATTTCTGTACCGATATTGGATGGTTATGGTTAAATGCAATTGGCGCATTAGCGGTCTTGTTTTTTGCACTCATATTACAGGGAATTTTGCCTAGAGCTAAAACAGTGTGAAAACGAAGTGTAATCTGGAGGTTAACCGATCGCATTAACTAGATAAGAGAAGGTGTGCCCGGGGCGGGAATTGAACCCGCACTCGCTTTACAGCGAACAAGATTTTAAGTCTTGCGTGTCTACCAATTTCACCACCCGGGCGATTATTGAAAAAGCAATATTTTATCAATAAGGTATAAAGAGAGGTTGTTGTATTATACTTCGTGAAGTGTAATAATTGCATTACCGCTCAACACGTGCGCAAGATACTAAAAGGGATTCAAATTATTGAACCACTTTGCATATTTTACCCCATCTTTTAGCTAACTTTTTTTGAGGCCAAAAAAGGAATCATCTTCTTCGGCTCAGATTGCACAAGCCTCCCAAAGATCCTGTGATGTTCTACATGTATATCTAAGTGATTATTCCCTAGCTATTTGATGATTTTCTAGCTTTTTTGTATTAGTTTCAATCCTTAACCTAATCATAAGCAGTGATTTATATTCACTGGTCAATGCTGAGGGTAAATAAATCTTGGAGTCTCTTTTTTAAATTTAAAATCTTGATGATGTTAAGGAAATTTTTTTCTTCTTCGAGTGTAGCCAAGCGGTTCATATTGTTTGTTGGACTAATTAGTTGCCAAGGGTTGTCTGCTCAACAAAAAATCGATCTATCCGATTTGTCGAGTTTCAATAATCCAGGTGGAAACTGGCATATTGCTGGCGATGTGTTCGCAGATATCAGCAAATCACATACGATGACGTTTACACCTGGTGTTGGCGTCTTAGTGAACCTCCCAAATCCTACTGATAGGGAGGATTTGTATACCAAGTTTAAGCATGGAGATATTGATATTGAGTTGGATTGTATGATGGCAAAAGAATCAAATTCTGGAATTTATTTGCAAGGGCGATATGAGTTACAGTTATTAGATAGCTGGGCTGTATTGAATCCGAAATCTTCCGACATAGCAGGTATTTATGAACGATATGATGAAACACGTCCTCAAGGGCGTCAGAATGTTGATGGACATGCCCCTAGGCAGAATGCTAGTAAGGCACCGGGCTTATGGCAGCATTTTAAAATAGCTTTTCAAGCACCGCGTTTTGAAGGGGGCGTTAAAGTTAAAAATGCACGCATAATTCGTGTAGAATTAAATGGTGTATTGGTTCAGGAAAACATTGAATTATATGCACCAACAGCAGGTGCTGTAGAAAATAATGAAGTGGCTGAAGATGCATTACGCATTCAAGGTGACCATGGTCAAGTTGCTTTTCGAAATATGGTGATTACCAATTATAACAAACAGCAGCCAAGCCTTTCTTCACTTACCGCAACACTGTATAAAGGGAAGTTTGAAGAGGAAAGCACTATTGCCACTGGTAAAGTATTCCAACAAAAACAAGTTGCCTTAATTACCACTAATATCGATGGGTTGCCTGACAATGATTTTTTAGTTAAGTATGCAGGAACAATCCATGTGAGTGAAGCAGGTCAATATAAATTCAATTTAGATACTAAAGGAGGCACAGAAAAATTGACCATAGATAAAAACACACTGCTGGCATTTGGAAAAGGGAATCAAGATGTATCAATTAATTTAAATGCAGGCGACTACCCTATAGAAGTAGTTTATTCAAAATACAATGGATGGGAAAAGCCTTCAGTAATACTTAAGGTAGTAGGCCCAGGAATAAGGGAATTCATCATTAGTGATGCTAGCAATATTCCGGTGGATGCTGAAGATCCAATATTGGTTTCAGCATCAGAGAATACTATTCTTCGCAGTTTCATGGACTTGCCTATTGGAAAGCGAATTACGCATTCTGTTAGTGTAGGTACTCCAGAAAAAGTTCATTATACCTATGATTTGGATAACGGTATGATGGTTCAAGCATGGCGTGGTGGATTTTTAGATGCAAGTCCAATGTGGATTAGCAGGGGAGATGGTTCTTCTGCTCCAATAGGCGTTGTGGAGTATTTTGGAAAACCTTCTTTGATGATCAATAAACTCGCAAATCAAAGTGAAGAATGGTCTGCCGATACTGTTGGGTCTGGCTTTGTACCTAAAGGTTATGTGTTAGATGAACAGGATAGGCCTTCGTTTAAATATAAAATTTACGGAGCATCCGTTACCGATCGTATACGGGTTACAGAAGATCGTTATGGATTAGAACGTGAAATTACCATTGAAAATGGTTCTGATAACCTTTATTATAGACTTGCAGATGCATGGACTATTTCAGAAGTATCGCCAGGATTATTTATTATCGATGATAAATATTATTATATCAAAATTGAATCATCAAATTCGGTGCATCCCATTGTTCGCGATGTAAAGGGACGTAAAGAGTTGCTTGTTCCAATTAAAGATAAATTCACTTATTCTATCCTTTTTTAAATTTTGTTTTTATGCAGTTAGCACAATCAAAAAATAACCTGTTTCAACATATATATTCATTCATAATAACCATCATGTTGTTATGCTCGTTCACGATGTTGAACGCACAAGAGTCTGCCAAAGAGGAAGATTTTTTTAAAATCAATAAAATTCATTCGCCAGAAGGAATGGTTTTAGAAGTTGGTGGTTTATGCACCATGCCTGACGGCAATCTTGCAGTTACTACCCGAAGGGGGGATGTATACATTGTTGAAAATCCCACAGGTGTTAAACCTTATTTTAGAAAATTTGCATCTGGTTTGCATGAGGTCCTTGGTGTGGCGTATAAAAATGGCTCACTTTATGTTGCCCAACGTGGAGAGCTCACTAGGCTTCATGATTCAAATATGGATGGCAAAGCTGATGTGTATGAAACAATTTATGCTTGGCCTATTTCAGGTAATTATCATGAATATAGCTATGGTCCTAAGATTGCATCAGATGGCTCATTTTATGTTACCCTAAATCTTGGTTTTGGTAACGTTTGGTGGCATGCTGAAAGTTTTGTGCCATGGAGAGGCTGGGCACTTCACATTTTTGAGGATGGACGAATGGAGCCATGGGCGGCTGGAATGAGATCACCATGCGGATTAAGCATGATTGATGATGAATTATTTTATACGGATAACCAAGGTGATTGGGTTGGCTCAGGTAGTATTATGCCAATTAAAAAAGGCGCATTCATGGGGCATCCTGCCAGTTTAGTATGGTCTTCTATGCCAAACTCTCCATTGAAGTTGACTCGAGAGGATATGTATGGAAAGGTAAATCCACGTATTGAATATGATAAGGAAGGAAACCCTGTAAAGCCTGAAAATAAAGTGAATGAAAATTTCATGACATTGATGGAGGCAAAGAAAACCACTCCAGAATTGCAAATGCCAGCTGTATGGTTGCCACATGGTATTTTAGGAATATCCAATTCTGAAATTGTGAAGATTCCAAAAGGATCATTCGGTCCATTTGAAGAGCAATTGCTTGTGGGTGATCAAGGACAAAGTATGATTTCACGTGTGTATATGGAAAAAGTGAAGGGAGAATTACAGGGAATTGCCTGGCCATTTAGAAGTGGTTTTCAATCGGGTGTATTAAGAATGTCCTGGGCTAATGATGGTTCTTTATTTGTAGGTGAAACCAATAGGGGATGGGGCTCTGCAGGTGATGCCAATGAGGGATTGCAACGTCTTTATTGGAATAGAAAAATGCCTTTTGAGATGAAGACGGTTAAGGCTATGCCCGACGGATTTGAAGTTGAGTTTACTAAGCCTATTGATAAAGCAATGGCAAGTGATTTATCTGCTTATGCTGTTGAAAGCTTCATTTATAAATACCAAGCTGTTTATGGAAGTCCAACTCAAAACACACAAAAATGTGCCGTGAAGGGCGTACGTGTTTCAGCTGATGGGTTGAAAGTGCGTATTGTGGTGGATGGACTAAGGACAAATTACATTCATAAGATTACCTTAGATGGCATTCGGGATGCTGAAAATTCATATTCCCTTATTCATCCAACTGGGTATTATAC
>CANGBH010000131.1 GCA_947451935.1 Chitinophagaceae bacterium | reverse complement strand
TTCGCTTGCCAATGCATCTCTTCAATCAAGTCGTGGTGCTTTTGATCCAGCAGTGTATGTAAGTAATGAGCGCAAAACGTTTGATGGGAAAAATTATTACTCTTATTCTAATCCCGAAATAAAAATTCCCACATGGTTTGGTGTAGACTTGAAAGCAGGAGTCGAAAATAATATTGGCGATCGCATGGAGCCAATGTTTAGTGCAGGTAAAAGTACCTATGCTGGGTTCTCCATACCAATACTAAAAAATTTACTTTTTGATAAACGCAGAGCAGCTGTGCAACAAGGAAAGATTATGGTCAATATGAGCAGTCAAGATCGTTTATTGACTATCAATGATCTATTATATGAAGCGGCAGATGCTTATTGGGCATGGGTTTCAGCATATCAATCCTATGTAGTATTAACCAATACATTAGCAATAAATAAAAAGCGTTTTGAAAATATCAAGCAATTATTTATTGGTGGGGATAGAGCTGCTATGGATACAATAGAAGCTCTATCTCAACTGCAGAGTATAGAAACGATGCAGCTTCAATCAGGGTTGAATTTACAAAAGCAAAAATTACTGTTGAGTAATTATTTATGGAGGGAGTACAATACACCCTATGAATTGACTGATGATATTGTACCAGATTCTTCTTGGAATGTTGTGTTGGTAAAAGACTATCCCTTGCCTTCATTGGTTGATGCACTTTCTTCTGCAACTACAATGCATCCCAAGTTATTGATGGTGGGCTTCAAACAGGACATGCTAGAAGTAGACAAGAAAGCCAAATTTCAAGGATTACTTCCAACGTTGAATATCAATTATAATTTTCTGAACAAAGGGTATAGTTCAAAAGGACTTTTTGAAAATGGTTTATTTCAGAATAATTATAAATATGGTTTTCAGTTTGGTTTGCCTTTATTTCAACGCCAAGCTCGAGGAGAGTATAGCATGGCTAAAATAAAATTGACAAGTCAACAATTGGAAAACAAACAGCAGCGATTAGAAATCGAGAATAAAGTAAAGTATACATTTAGCGAATTGATTTCATTACAGCAACAAGCTGTATTGTTTGATCAGAATGTAAAAAATCAACTTCTCTTATTGCAAGCAGAGGAAACGAAATTCTCCATTGGAGAGAGTAGTTTATTCCTTGTAAATACACGTGAAAATAAATTACTTGAGTCGCAGCAAAAAATGGCAGAATTAAAAACTAAGTTTTTCAAAAGTATCATTGCGCTTCAATGGTCTGCTGGCCAGTTGCGGTAATTTTTTTTATTACAAGAATTTATTCCAATTCATCATAAGGATAAGACCACATGCTTTACCTTTTTCCTTTTCCAGGTATAGGATATGTGAATTTTACCATCTGAAGTTTGTATAACAAATGGGTAGGAAAATTCGCCGCCTACCTCATTTTCTAAAACCACCAAAGGTTCCCAATTTATACCGTCTTTCGATATAGCCACGTTTAAAGGAGAGCGTGCACTCCAACCATCTTTTTCTGTTGCCAGTGGCTTAACATGATTGTAGACTAATAGATGTCGCCCGTCTTTCAATGTTATGGCATCTATCCCGGAATTATTATTTGGCATAGTGGTTGCCTTTAACGCACTCCATGTTTTCCCATTATCTGAACTCCAGGTTTCATTGATGGTTCCGTTCTGACTCCTGCATAAAGCTTGTAATGTATTCTTATCGTGCCTTAATATTGCTGGTTGAATTCCACTGATTGATTTTCCGTCATTCAAATCTGGCCCCTTAGTCCATGTTCTGCCGTTGTCTGATGTGTATTCAAAGTGTACTTTCCATCCTGTTTTTTCTGTACTAGATGGACAAATCAATACATCGTCTGTTGGAAACGGTTGATTTCTGATTGGTCCTAATATTCCATCAGGTAATCTTTCTGGCTTACTCCAGCTTGCTCCGTTATCAGTTGATCGTTTCATCCAACCCGTCCAGCCGTGCACGTTTGGTCCAATTTTATAGAATAATAATAGTTCCCCGCCGGGTACTTGATAGAGCACGGGGTTATAGCAAGCATATCGTGTTTTTTCATCGATGAAACCATCCGCCGCTAATGCAGGTTCTGACCATTTGCCATGTATATGAATACTGGTATAAATATTTACATCATAATAGCCTTCTCTTGTGCCACCAAACCAAGCGGCCATTAATCCTTTGGGCGTTTCAGTTAGTGTTGTAGCATGGCATTCTGGGAATGATGCCGTATCATAGATGAATTCGTCGATGATAATGTTTTTCCTATTTGTAGATGAATAGCTGAGATTATTTTGTGCCTCAGCTGAACAAAAACTAAGTATAAGTAGAATAGTAATAAGATTTTTCATACTTCAAGATAATGATAATATGGAATGTAGAGATCTAGTTCTAGATGGAGAATTCTAAATACTCTCCTTCCTGTAATGATTTCCATCTGATTATCATGTCTCCAAAATCCTTTCTCAACGCTTCAATATTTATTTGTTTGAGTAACTCAGATGACACGCTCTTCTCAACAAAAATTTCTTCTATTGTTTTTTCAATGTTTTCAAATCTAATTCTTGCATCATGTTGCATAATTCCTGCAATGATTTCAATAGCAATGGCATCATCTGAAAGGTTACTGGGTAAGAGCTCTTTCGGTCTATCTGCTCGTTCACTTTCAAAGTCTAGTATATCAAATCCTTTTTTCAACAGACCATAAAAAGCAGATTCGGTTTGTGTAGCGCTTTCTAAGAGATAGTGCAACATATCATGGTAAATCATTCCTGGTTGTACCTTGCACCAAGTCATGCTTCCATCATCACGGGTGCATTCGAGGATATCTTTATCTGCCTCTTTTTTAAATTTGATTTTCATGCTGAATTAGATATTGATCACCAGCACTGGTATCTTCAACTCATGACGAACCGCCTCAACAGTATGTCCATAAACTACATCTTTCAACCCTGTATGTCCGTGGGCACCAATCACAAGGATTTCGGCATTATTTTCTTTGACCAACTTTACAATCTCTTTAACCCGTCCGTCAAAACCGAGTAGCCCTTTTGCGTCAAATCCTTTTTCAGTTAAATCTGTTACATAGCCATTCATACGTTCAGCATCTTTCCTGGTTTCTAAGTCATCTGTTTCATTGCCAATGATTCTTGTAGCAGGACTTTCCACAACATGAATCAGAATGTATTCACTGTCTTGCTTTCCTTGTCCTAGCGCATGGGATATTAGTTTATAGTCATTTTGACTAAAGTCTAGTGCGACTGCAATTTTTTTATAACTTGGAATATCAATTTGATTTATTTTAATTGCTTCAGGATGAAATTTTGCCGGTTCTCCTTGTTTCTTATGTAGAATTGGGTATAGGATAGCTATAAGCAAGAGCACTACATATAAAATGCAGCCTACTATAATGACAGCTTTCCACAAAATTGAATCTGATGTTCTGAAAAAATTCATTGCTTGGTCTGTCACCATGTGTAAGTTCAAATACACTAAAACAGCTGTCACCAAGCAAGCAAGAAAAATGATAATGGGTTTGATCACGAAGATGCCCATCGTTTTCTTATCGCTTGTAAAATGAATAAGTGGTATGATAGCGAAACCAAGCTGAAGGCTTAATACAACTTGACTTAAAATAAGTAGGTTGTCAATGTTTTGTTCTCCATTAATTAAAATAACTAATACTGCAGGAACGATTGCAATCAATCGCGTCATCAATCTCCTGACCAATGGATTGATTCTAAGTTGAAGGTAGCCTTCCATGATAATTTGTCCAGCTAAAGTCCCTGTTACCGTAGAGCTTTGTCCGGATGCAATCAATGCAATGGCAAACAACGTCGGTGCCAATTTTGTTCCAAGCATCGGTTGAAGCAAACGATGTGCTTCTTTAATTTCTGCGACTTCAGTCAATCCGGTTTTGAAAAAAACTGTGGCAGCAAGAATCAGAATAAAGGCATTTACGAAAAAAGCCAAATTTAATGCTATGGCGCTATCAATGAAGTTTAGTTTCAGCATCCGCTTAATGCCTTCATTATCTCTTTTTATTTTTCGGGTTTGTACCAAGGCGGAATGCAAATAAAGATTGTGTGGCATTACTGTTGCTCCAATAATTCCTATGGCAATATAGAGTGCTTCATTATTTGGGAGGCTTGGAATAAATCCTTTCACCACTTCACCCATATCGGGTTTAGCCATCAAGATTTCTGCTAAGAAGCTGCAACCAATAATGGCAACTAGACTTATAATGAAGGC
>CANGBH010000130.1 GCA_947451935.1 Chitinophagaceae bacterium | reverse complement strand
TGCCAAATAAGTAATCCGGGTTGTTGGATTCTACAAAATAACTTGCACGTTTTTCTGTATTATCCCAAAAGGCATTGATTGTTGTAATGCCAATGGAATCATCTTCAAACCTTGTTTTGTCTGTTTGGGCATTTAGATAAAGCTTTAGCTTGTCAAATGGATCTTCAATAGTAAGATCACCTGTGGTAATCCCTTGTATTCTCGGCTCCTTTAATACGAATGGTAGTAAGTCGCCGAGGTTCACTTTGGTAAGGGCTAAGATAATATTTTGAGGAGTATTGGCTTCTGGAGGAAAGGCTATCACGCTGATAACTTGTTCGCCATTGCTAATTTTAAAATTCGTTGCGTTCAGTTTTGATTTACTGATTAAAATTTCGCCATCCTTTTCTATATGCCATGTTTTTTCATTGAAGACAAGAGAAGAGGGGTTGAAATGAATCAATACACCTTCGTCTACATTACTTACAGAGGCAGATAGTTTTGCGCCATATTCTGCTTGTTCAGAAAAAGTGTTTATATCAACCTGTGATTTTTCACGTGATGCATGAATATTGATTTCATTGTTGGGGAATGAAAGACTGTCGTTGAACACTACAGCACTAGCCTTTGACTTAACAATCAAACTATCGTAATCGCCATATCCTTTAAGGCTATAATCGAAAACGGCAATTTTATTGTAGCTGAACTTTGGTACTTGCGCATCAATATCGAAAAATTTGTTTTTTGTATTGATGCTACCTGATATTTTGCTGTTATTAAAACCAGAGATTCCGTTATTGAGAAGTTTCAAAAATGCTGATGTATTATTCAAGGTGATATCAAATGCTATGTCTTGATCTTTTGTTGGGGCAATCTTCTTGTCGAAATAGAGCGGGTAGAATTGGCTAAAATATTCATTAAAGGTTGGAACTAGTTGAGCAAATTCGAACTTCCCTTGCATGTTTATATCAATATCATTTCCGTGTACGTTAAAAGTTCTGTAGTTATTTTTGATTTGAGTATGGGCCATTAGGCTATCCATGACATAGGCTTGATCATTTTTAAATATTACCAAGTCATAGAATTTCAAATTGCCCGTGATGTTTTCTAAATTGTCGCCTACAATTTCAGCTCTTGCTCTTCCTGCAAACTTTAATGGTAGTGTGGTTAGGCCTAAATTTTTTAGATTAGAAGAAAGTATTTGGGCATCTAACCTTGTTTTCGGTAGTTGTTCACTCAAGTTTATATTCAATGCAAGCCCTGCTTCGATATTATTATCACGTATGCTAAGTTTAGATTCAATCAAGTTGTTTTTATACTTTCCAGTAAGACTTAAATTGCTATATTGATAGTTGTTGAAAAATAAACTAGTGATGTTGGATTCAAAATTTAATTCCTGTGATTGTTTAGTGTTCACCGCAAATTTACCTGACGCAGGTCCTAGCTGATCAAGCCCCAAGAGTTTAGACCCATTGAATTTAATTAGCTCTCCGGTCATATCTGCTTTGATATTTTTCGAAGCAATATCATACAGATTTAGTTGAGTTGTTATGCCGCCCAATGCTGTGGTTAAGTTGCCCTTTATGGCTAGGTCTTTTATGGTGCCATTTATGTCTCCCTGAAATGCGGTATTACCTATGGCCGCTAAATGTATATTTTTTATTTTTTTGAAATCGGGGTAGAAGGTGAATACATCTTCAGGGGAAGTATTCAGTTGGGTATTTTCTAATGTGTATTTTAATTGTGCTGGATCTGGCAGCCCTGTCATGCTAAAGTTTCCTTTTAATAGGGTACTCTTACCATATTTGACTTGTAGCCCTGAACTCTTTAAGTTGCTTATGGTTCCTGTTGCACGGCCATCTAGATCTAGTTCAAGGTCTAGTGTCTTTACCTCTGGAGCAAAAAAAGCAATGTCTTTAAAATTGATATGAGCGTTGCTGAACTCTCCATCAAGTTTTACCCGTGTAATGAAATAAAGCATGTCATCATTGAATGATGTGTAGTGCATAGAAAAGGAATTCCCTATTCTACTAAAGGGAGTAAGAATTTCTAGTTCAGTAAACGTCATAGCACGGGGATGCATTTTCATCAATGCGTGAAGTGAGTTGATTTTGAAACCACTTCGTTCCTCTGTTTTTAATTGAATTTGCGCAGACATGGTGTCTTGCTGAAGACGAATGTTTTTTAACTCCCCATTTATTTTATTGAATAAAATATGTTGTTCATCAAAATGGGAATACATGGTCCGATTACTTTCAAGATTTGAGCTGAATGTTCCATTCACTAAATTAATTTGTGAAACATTTATATTCCAGTCATCCGGATTCCATTTAGCGTTTATATCATCTTTGGGTATTAAAGATATTGGTCGTTTCCCTTCATACTGTTTTAATCCAAATGACGGGGTGTTAATCTCAATCTCACCAATGCTAATGGTTTTCTTTTTAAGGTCGATATCTTTAGCTGATAGATTAAGTTTGGCCAGTGATAGGCTCATGTCTTCGCCTCGCCATCCATCTTCTTTTATGAATCTAAAATCAGATACTTCAAGTTTTTCCAGTGCTATTTTAATGTTGCTTTTGGATGATGTTTTCTTTGGAGATGAAAATGCATCTACTAAAAATTGAGTGTTCCAAACTGAATCAACTCGTTTTAAATGAATAAAACCTTTTTCAAGTCCAATGTAGTGAAGGGTAATATTATCTTTTATAAAGAACCAATCTGTAATGCGAAGGTTCACCGTTCCTGCGTATAACAAGGTGTCTTTTTGTTTGTCGCGAACCAATACACCCTCTAGTATGAATTTGTTGAAGGGTGAAATGTCTACTGATTTGATGTTAACTTCTGTTTTTAGGTTTTTGCTTAACCTAGTCGTTGCGTAGCGGACGATGTATTGTTGAACAGAACTCAAGTGGATTAAACCCCAAATGACTAAGAATAAGCTCACTAGGCTAATCAAAAAGTAGGTCGTTATTTTTTTTATCCTTTTCAGTGAGATGCTTTATTGTAAAATTACTGTTTCCTCTCTAAAGAAAGGGGGCTTGAATGTGAATTAACGCTTCTTTGCATAACTAAAATGAATTCAATAGGCTTCAGCGTCATCATTACCCCTGTAGTCACCAATTGCTTCCATCTTTTTGACTTTTTTCTTTTTCCATTCAAGTTGGATTATTTCTGTTCTTCCAATATGTTCTCTGCTTCCAATTTTATATCCCATATTGATTAATGCATTTGAAGTAGTTGTTGGAAAATTATCTTCAATCATAACTTCATCTGGCAGCCATTGGTGATGAAACTTAGGATTATTCACCGCATCCTCCGGATTTTGTTCAAAATCGATAATGTTGACTAGTGTTTGAAAGACTGAGGTAGGAATAGTTGTGCCACCGGGTGTGCCAACAATTAAGAAAGGTTTATTTCCTTTTACTACAATGGTCGGAGACATTGAGCTCAACATTCTTTTCCCAGGAGTGATGGCATTGGCCTCTTTGCCTAATGCACCATACATATTGGGCACGCCAGGTTTTACGGTAAAGTCATCCATTTCATTGTTTAGAAAAAAACCGGCACCACCTACCACTGTACTCGAACCATATCCACCATTCAGTGTGGTAGTAACGCTGACTGCATTTCCAAATTGATCAGCAACAGAAAGGTGCGTTGTTTCTTCACTTTCCGGATTGATATTTCCTGGCTTTATTTGCGTGCTAGGAGTTGCTTTCCCCGGAATAAAATCCTGCATCCTCATGTTAAGGTATGCATCGCTGCCTAGTGTTTGCACAGGAACTTTTACATAATCTTGGTCACCCATGAACTCAGCTCTATCTGCATATGCTCTGCGTTCAACTTCAACCATTAATTGAACAGCAGCAGGCGTATGAAAGCCCAATGTTTCAATATGTCTATCCTCAATCATTTTCAACATCTGCTTCATTAACAAACCGCCACTACTCGGCATGGACATACCAATAATTGTATGGCCTTTATAGTCAAATTGTATAGGTTCACGTTCAATTGCTTTATAGGCTTTAAGGTCTTCTTTGGTGATAAGGCCATTACCTCTTTTCATTTCTTCGCTAATGAGTTCAGCAGTTTCCCCCTCATAAAATCCCTTCATGCCTTGATCACGAATTCGGATAAGGGTAGCAGCAAGATCTTTTTGAATCAGGGTATCACCCTCTTTCCAGGGTTGGGTTTTTACAAATACGGGAATAACGGTATTGTATTGAATAAACGATTTACGGTCTTCATTGAATGATTCTGCTTGAGATGCAGTTATT
>CANGBH010000129.1 GCA_947451935.1 Chitinophagaceae bacterium | reverse complement strand
CATTGATTACAGAAATTGAATTACTTGGCAGCTTTCTATAATAATCACCTTTTTGCTTTTTTGTGTTGGCATCCAAAATCATATATCCGTTGGAAGTTCCTACTAATAAATCACTGTTCTTACGAGCCAATGCAAAACACGTAAAGTCATTACCTTCTGTTACATTCTGAATAACTTTATCCTTGGTATTAAAAACAACGATTTGCTTTGAAGACAACAACCAGAATTGATTACGGACCTGATCATATTTTATATCCAATATGCTATCAGGAAAATCAGCTTTCCAGGCAACACTAGAATCTTTGATGTATTGAACGTTAATACCATCAGTAATTAGAAAACCAAAATTATTATCTCCAGAAATTATCTTCACTTGAGGAATAGAATGCTTTGCATACAATTTACCAGCCCATGCATTACTCAATACGGCTTTATCATCTGCATAAACGAATTGATCTTTATACAATCCGAAAGCATTTATATTTTTATCCCTCATCGGACGCGAAGAGAGATCTAAAGCAAGTTTTCCTGGAAACAAAAATTGTCCACCTCGAGGCCTAAGTAGTCCGGAAGAAGAAAGGACTTGAACGATACCGTTGCGATCACAAAATGCATTTCTTAACATTACGGTTGCAGGTAAATTTTGCAAATCCAAGTCATACTTTACACTGAACGCTTGAACAAATGGAACATCTTTATATGTGGACTGCCCTTGTACTAAAATTTGAAAACTTAAGAATAGTCCCAAAAACAAAAATCGTCTTCTCAAACACCTTCTACCTTTACTCATACGTTGAATTAAAATTTAAAAATTATGCTTAAAAATGAAATGATCAATTTCGCTGAAGTTATCATTTTAAGTGATAAATAATTTGTTCAACCCGTTATGTTTTACTCCCATTTTTCAACATTATTCAATGTAATGCGTGAATAAAAAAAGTGAGTCACATAAAAAGTACGTTCTACATAAAGTTCCAAGTAAAATAAGGCTATAAAAAATTGGTTTTCATTCATTTGCTTTCTACTAAGAGGGTATATGTACTGGATACATATTACAAAAAATGAACAATCCATTTACTAGTTAAAAAATTGAACACATCAAAAAACAAGTATACTTTATAGCCTGTTGATTAAGCAAAAATTCATTACCATAAAATTTGCTATCTTAAGCTTATTAAAAATCGAATTAAAAACATATTTCAGTAACGCAGTTTTTTCAAACTGAAATGTAAAGCCATAGTCTTATGTACATGAAATACCCATTACAATTCTTGTTTTTATTTATAGTTAGCGTTCATTCCTATGCGCAACATGTTAATCTAATGCCGATGCCTTCGTCAATTCAAATGACGAAAGAACAATTCAGATTAAACCAGCAATTTTCAATTTCGATAGATGGTGTAACAGACCCAAGGCTCTATAAAGAGGCAAGTCGCTTTAAACAACGGCTTGCAGAACGAACTGGGCTGTTTTTTAAAACCTGGATAATCAATCCTGAAAACAATCTTCCTACTGCATCCCTCATGATACACTCAGATAAAAAGGGAGTGGTTCAGCTTGAAATGGAAGAGTCGTATGATATTCATGTTGATAGCAAGGGTATTCATATTAATGCAGTGAGTGATATTGGTGCAATCAGAGCTTTAGAAACCTTACTTCAGCTAATAGAATCTGACAAAGATGGCTTTTACATTCCTGGCACACTCATTAAGGATAAGCCAAGATTTGCATGGAGAGGATTGTTGATTTCACAGCCCTACCACTTTATGCCAATGGAGGTAATTAAGCGTACGCTAGATGCCATGGCAGTGGTGAAGATGAATGTTTTGCATTTATACATCAGCGATGATCAAGCGTATACAATTGAGTCTAAAGTATTTCCTAACCTTCATGAATTGGTTTCAAATGGCCAATATTTTACACATGAACAAATAAGAGAAATAATTGCATATGCTGATCAACGAGGTATACGGGTTGTTCCAGAAATTGATCTGCCAGGTCACTCAACAGCAATACTAACTGCGTTTCCAGAATTAGCTTCCATTAAGAGAGCCTATACACTCCAAGATCATTGGGGGGTTTTTGATCCGACCATAGACCCCACTAAGGAAAGTACGTATGTGTTTTTAGATAGCTTATTGACTGAAGTAGCATCATTATTCCCTGACCATTATTTTCATGTTGGTGGTGATGAGAATACAGGAAATGATTGGGCAAAGAATGACACAATACAAGCGTTCATGAAAGCGAATAGGCTCTCATCAACCGTAGCGCTCCAGAATTATTTCAATAGACAGGTCCAAAAAATATTGAATCGTTCAAAGAAAATCACTGTGGGTTGGGACGAAATATTAATGAAGAAAATGGATGATAGCCTTGCTAAATCTTATTTCGAAAAAGGAGAATTCAATCAATTGATTGAACAAGATGTACCAAAGGATATTGTGGTTCAGTCTTGGCGAGGTATGGAAGCATTACTTTCCTCTGCCAAAAATGGATACAAGAGTATTTTATCTAAGGGATATTATATCGATTTAATGCAACCCACTTCATATCACTATTTAAACGACCCTATACCCTATCTAAACAAGGAGATTATACCAGACAGTGAAGCAGATTTAAATCGTTTTGAATCTGAAATAATCAAAAAGATAGAAAAGGGAGAAAAAATTATCACTGCAGAAGAGGAAAAACTAATTATTGGAGGGGAAGCCACCATGTGGACAGAACATGCTTCAAGCGAAACAATTGATTCACGAATATGGCCGAGAACAGCAGCGATTGCAGAAAGACTTTGGTCGCCTTCAACAATAAGGGATGTGAATGATATGTACAGAAGAATGGATGACATATCTATTCAATTAGAATGGGTAGGTTCTACTCATTTAAAGAATAGAGAAATGATGCTACGAAGAATAGCAGGAACTGAACATATTGAAGCGCTTAAAAACATAGTTGATTTTATTGAACCAGTTAAGGGCTATAAACGAAATGAGGCAGACAACTTTACGAAGTATTCGCCTTATACTTTGATGGTAGATATTGCAATTGCGGATTCAAGAGCACTAAGAGAATTTAATAAATTGGTTGATACGCTAATCAAGTATCCATCTAGCAGATTGATCAATCAACTTTCTGAACAACTTAAAATCTGGGAATCAAGTTGTCCAACAATCAGAAATCTTGCAAAAAACAATCCATCGTTAAGTCCAATATTAGTCCATGCTGAATCATTAGTCTCTATTTCAACCGAGGCATTAAAGCTGCTAGACATGAAAAAGAAGAAGATTACCCCCAATAAAGCCTGGAGGGATAATTACTATAATAAAATAAATATGGCTAGTAAAGCTTCTGGCTATTGCGAATTGATGATTGGGGATGCATTCAAGAAATTAGTACATCTTCAATTCAAATAATTACACAATACAAACTTAAATAATTGAAAGTCAATTATTTAAATACGACTATTCCTCAATTTTGGATAAGAAAGCAAGATGAAATAATTGCATATGTATAAAGCTGAAAGATAGGGCAATAGAAATAATATATTATTTAGTAATATTGACACTCATATTTTGCCGTATTCATTATGCTTTTCAACTCGTTTAGCTTTGTGCTATTTTTCCTTGTCGTATTTATTACACATTGGTTCATTGCTAAAAAGAGCTTGAGTCTTCAAAATCTATTGCTTCTTGTTGCGAGCTATTATTTTTATTCACGTTGGGATTATCGATTTGCAGCCTTATTGCTTTTTTCTACAGGACTCGATTTTTGGCTAGGACATAAAATATCAAATGATCCAAAAAGAAAAAAAATTTGGTTTTGGACTAGCATAATAACCAATCTGGGAATATTAGTAGTTTTTAAATACTATAACTTTTTTGTCACTTCTTTTCAGGATGCACTTTCGTTAGCAGGCGTAAACATCAATTTTAGTACGCTTAACATACTCTTGCCGATTGGTATATCCTTTTATACATTTCATGGCCTTTCATACATCATCGATATTTACAAAGGAAAAATTGTACCAGAAAAAGATTTCGTAAAATATGCGGTCTTCGTTAGTTTTTTCCCATTACTTGTAGCGGGGCCTATAGAAAGAGCAACACATTTATTGCCTCAATTCCAACAACCACGAGTATTTGATCAAAGGAAAGCTGTTGATGGATTAAGGCAAATCTTATTAGGACTATTTAAAAAAATTGTTATAGCAGACAATTGTGCAGAGTATGTAAACTTTGCATTTCATAATCCAAGTGCTATGTCTGCTAGTACACTTGT
>CANGBH010000128.1 GCA_947451935.1 Chitinophagaceae bacterium | reverse complement strand
ATTTTGTCCCGACTTACCATCGGGACTTTTTTTATGCATAACACATTGGTTGGAACAGATATCCGTATAGCGAAATCTTTCTTAGAAGAAGGGGAATTAGTTGCTATACCTACTGAAACTGTTTATGGGTTAGCCGCCAATGGCCTTGATCCAGATGCCATACTTAAAATTTATGCTGCAAAGGATAGGCCGCAATTCAATCCATTGATTCTTCATGTAGCCAATTTGGAACAGTTGAAAGAATTAGTGATTAGTATTCCTGATGCTTGCGAAAAATTGATAGCTGCATTTTCACCAGGTCCTATAACATTCTTGCTGCCAAAGAGTGCAGTAGTTCCATATCTTGTTACAGCAGGTAGTAGTCATGTTGCAGTCCGTATACCTGATCATTCGTTGACACTTGATTTACTTTCAACGTTAGCCTTTCCGCTTGCTGCACCCAGTGCTAATCCAAGTGGGTATGTTAGTCCAGTCAGTTCAGATCATGTATTGCAAGGATTGAGTGGGAAGATATCATATGTTTTGGATGGTGGTTCTTGTCGAGTGGGGTTGGAATCAACTATAGTTGGTTTCCATGGGGATGAAGTTGTTGTTCATCGTCTTGGTGGCATAACTATTGAACAGCTTGAACGTGCAACAGGTTTAGTTGTGACATTAGCTTTGTCGCATGCATCACCTACTGCGCCAGGCCAACTTAAAAGTCACTATGCTACACAGAAGTCATTTTTAATGGGGAATGTAGAGAACATCATATCTGATCAGAAAAATAAGAAGGTGGGTGTTATTTCATTCAAACAATCTTATTTAAGTTTCCATCCTCAGGTTGAAATCATTTTATCTCCCAATGGAAATTTAGAAGAGGCCGCTGCAAGATTATTTTCAGCGATGCGTGAAATGGATGCTGCTGATGTTGATGTTATTGTAGCTGAACGTTTTCCAGATGAAGGCATTGGAAGAGCAATCAATGATCGATTGGAGCGTGCAGCCTTTTTGGAGAGATAAAATCAATTCAATTTCTCTAACATATTTCACTCAGCTCAAGCCAGCGTAATTCTTTTTCATCAATCAATCGACTTAATTCACTGAATCGTTGTGAGTGTTTTTCTATTTCAGCATAAGCGAGATTCGTGTCCGAAAGCTTTTCTGTAATCTCGTTTTTTTCTAGGTTCATTTTTTTGATTTCTTTTTCCAGCATTTCAAATTCTCTTTTCTCGTTAAAGCTTGGCTTTCGTTTTGCTGTGGCTGTTTCGGGTTCCGGATCTCTGTTGACAATAATCTGCGATTTTATTTTTTCAGGATCAATTGTTTTTTCAGATTGTTCCTCTCTGTATTCAGCATAGTTTCCAGGGAAATCGCGAATCACACCATTGCCTTCAAATACAAATAAATGATCTACAATTCTGTCCATGAAATACCGGTCGTGGCTAATAATGATTAAGCAGCCGGGGAAATCCATCAGAAAATTTTCTAGAACAGATAGGGTAGGCAGGTCTAGGTCGTTAGTCGGTTCATCCAATACTAGAAAGTTTGGATTTTTGAAAAGGATGGTCAACAAGTGCAAGCGTCTTTTTTCACCACCACTTAATTTGCTGATATAACTATATTGTTGATCTGGGGAGAATAAAAACAGTTCAAGAAATTGAGAGGCACTCATCGTGGCGCCATTTGCCAATGGAAAGTGTTCTGCAATGTTTTTTACATATTCAATAACCCTCATATCTTGTTTTAGTACAAGACCCTGTTGTGAATAGTTTCCAAAGATGATGGTATCTCCGATATTAATTTTTCCGCTATCGGGTTCTTCAAGACCTTGAAGCATGTTGACAAATGTTGATTTGCCTGCACCATTTTTACCGATGATACCAATGCGTTCTCCTTTTTTAAATGTGTAATCAAAGCCAGAAAGGATAGTTTTCTCTCCGAATTTTTTATAGACTTTTTTGAATTCAGCAATTTTACCTCCTAGTCTACTCATTTTCATTTGCAGGTCTACTTGACGGTCTTCAATTTTTTGCTTGGCCACTTTTTCAATTTCATAAAAATTGTCTTGCCTACTTTTCGACTTGGTGGTTCTTGCCCTTGGCTGTTTGCGCATCCATTCAAGTTCTTTTCGGAATGTATTTTTAGCTTTATCTATAGAGGCTATTTCACTTTCTATTCGCGCAGCTTTTTTCTCTACATAATTCTGATAATCGCCTTTGTAGGTATAAATTTTACTATTGTCTAGTTCCCATATTTCAGTACACACGGCATCAAGAAAATATCGATCATGCGTAACGAGCAACAGTGTTATTTTTTCTTTATCTAAATAGTGTTCTAGCCATTCAACCATTTCTACATCCAGGTGGTTTGTAGGTTCATCCATGATCAGAAGGCAATGGTTATTCTCGAAACCAATGTCGATTAGCGTTCTAGCTAGTGCAACTCTTTTTCGTTGACCCCCGCTAAGGCTTCCTACCAATTGATCCATGTTATGGATGTTCAATTTGGTAAGGATTTGTTTCACTTTAGCGTCAAAGTCCCATGCATTTTGATCCTCCATTTCCCCTAACGCTTCCGTTATTTTATCGGGATCGTTGGAGTCTTCGGCAGCTTCATATTTTTTGATAGCATTGATGATAGGGTGGTTGTGGGCAAAGATATTATCAAGGATACTGCTTGATTCACTGAATTGCGGATCTTGTTCAAACATTACGGTGTTGACTCCTTTGTTTATCCAAACCTTACCTTGCTCGGCGGTTTCTTTGCCGCATAAGATGCGTAGCATAGTCGATTTTCCGGATCCGTTTCGAGCGATGAGGGCTATTTTATCCCCTTCGTTGATGTGAAATGAAATGTTTGTGAAAAGGGGTTTGATTCCGTATGACTTCCCAAGGCCTTCTACTGTTACATAATGCATTATGCAAAGGTAATTTATAATGAGGCAATAGTCAAATGCTTGTCAAATAAGGTGTAGTTGAATGAGATAGGATGATTTGTTCTTGACAATATTACTTGGCACTAAAATAAATCACTATGCAAATTAGTAGAACCAAAATGAGTACTGCTGGTATAATTAACTTATCATGAAGTTCTGATTTCTTTTTTTTAGCTATTTGTTCTAGCCATGCTTGATGTAGGTTGTTGTTATTTTCGAGAATTGATTTTACTCTTTCTTTTAGTTGAGATTGTCCATCGCTAGACAACTGTGTTGAGATCACGATAAGGTGTTCAAGAAATGTATTTTCTATTGATTGATTTTTTTCTGAGAGGATCGTGTTGATTCTAGTTAAATCAAATATGCTGAGCAGGTAATTTAAGAGTGTATAGGAGTCCAATTTAAATTTATCTACACCGTTTAAATATTGTTCAGTTTTTATGGTTAGTTTGATGATTTCACTTGCTGAAAGAAACCCTTCTGAATTTTTGCCCATGGCTTGCTCCAGCCATCTAGCTTGGAGGTACTGTTCTCTTTTGTATGGGTCTATAAGCGTTTCATATGCTTCTTGGATTTCTTGAAAATAAGATGAATTACTATCTAATTGAACTTGCTTGTCAGGATGGTAACGCATGGCTAACTTCCTGTATGCTTTTTTTATTGAAGATTTATCCGCTCCAACTTCCAGTTCAAGAATTTGATAGTAGTCTTTTGTGGTCATGGGAATAGGCTTGACGCTTGACGCTTGACGCTTGACGCTTGACGCTTGACGCTTGACGCTTGAAGATTTTGGCTAAGCAAGTTAATATTTTCAGAAGATACAATTGCTATACAATTGTCAAAGAGCGCTAAGCGCCAAGCGTCAAGCGTCAAGCGCCAAGCGTTCAGCGTTCAGCGCGAATTAATACTCCGAATACCTTGTCGCTTTCAAAAAAACAATAGTATTCTTTGAAACGGTTTTATCGTATTCTTTCATGCTCAAGAGTTTTTTCCATGCTGGGTCGTTGCTGAATGCATCCCAGTGTTTTTCTCGTTCACCCATGTTTTCAAAACTTGTCATGTACATAAGATTTGGCATAGATGGGCCACTCACTACTTCGGCATAAAACACTGCATTAAAGCCTAGTCGAGCAAATAAAGGCACTTCGCCGCCTTCGTTGAACATTTCTACTTTTTTCCAGTATTTAATTTCACTGGCACTTTCATAGCTTCTGAGTTCATACACTTTGTCTTCAATGGATGAAGTAAGGCTTGGCGGTGTAAGTGTTGTAGCTAGTCTAAATCCTTCTAATAGTATCGAAGAAATTCTATCGTATGCAGGAGCTTCACTGGTTGCATTAAGATAATCTGATCCTCGTTGCGCTACTTCTTTATCCAAGAACATTGATTTGTTT
>CANGBH010000127.1 GCA_947451935.1 Chitinophagaceae bacterium | reverse complement strand
CAGTTACCGCAGGTCATTCCATCAACTTTCCATTGTATCTTCTCCATAATGTAAATTTACTGAATATACCCACATTTCCTCTCCTTGAAAATGTGAAAAAGCACTATTCGCCTATACTTTTTCACGTAATTTATACTATTAAGTTGAGCATGCTTTACCGCTTCTTTAATCATATTATCTTCGCAGTACTATGTTACTACTAGAGAAACAGTATGGAATGGATGAATTACCAACTATTGCCACCGAGTTATTGAAGGTTGTAAATGAAATTAGGGTAATAACATTCAAGGGCGAAATGGGTGCTGGAAAAACTACCTTAGTCAGTGCGCTATGTAAAGAGCTTGGCGTTATTGATCCTGTTAGTAGTCCCACTTTCGCAATAGTAAATGAATATGCTTACTTGTTTGAAGACTCAAATGCAAGTCTTTTTCACATTGATTTGTATAGGATGGAAGATGAAGATGAGGCTAGGCGAGCAGGAATAGAGGAATGCCTGTATAGCGGTAAGTTGTGTTTTGTTGAATGGCCTCAACGAGTGCCATCCATTATTCCTGATGAGTTTATTCAAGTTGAACTTGAATATGATGGGCAAGCAAGTAGGACAATCCGTATTGTATCCATAAAAAATGATTAATTTACTAGTAGATTTAGGACAATGACCCCAAAGCAACCATATATTAGTTCAGGCTTTAGTTATGAAACATTAGCAGAAACGTTGGACATCAAACCTTCCTCAGCCTCTTTGTCAATTGCTATACCAAAAGAGAATGCGTTCCAGGAAAATAGGATTGCTCTTACACCTGATGCAGTAGGAGTTTTGGTGTCGAATGGACATCGGGTTGCAGTAGAGTACAAAGCAGGTGAGGGTTCTCATTTTTCTGACAATGATTATGCAGAGGCAGGTGCTTTGATTATCCATGATAAAAAGGAACTCTTTAAAAATGATTTAATTGTCAAGTCTGCACCAGTTTCAGATGTGGAGTTGCCTTTGTTGACAGCAGGTCAAACAATTATTTCTCCCATTCATCTTCCTGTTATGAAAACCCATATTCTGGAAAAGATGATGGAAAAGAAAATTACCGCCCTTTCATTTGAAAACTTGAAGGATGAATCTGGTCATAATCCAATTGTGCGGAGCATGAGTGAGATTGCAGGAAGTGCTGTAATGTTGATTGCTGGTCAATATTTAGGTAGTGTAAATAGTGGAAGAGGTGTTTTGCTTGGAGGCATATCCGGTATACCCCCTACTAAAGTAATTATCATTGGTGCAGGAATTGTTGGGGAATATGCAGCAAGAACAGCATTGGCTGTGGGTGCAAGTGTTAAGGTATTTGATAATAATATTTATAAATTAAAGCGCCTTCAAAATAATATTGGTGTTCGTTTGTGGACTTCAGTCTTGGAACCAAAAATTCTAGCTAAACAACTTAAGACTTGCGATGTAGCAGTTGGTGCGTTGACTTCAACCAGTGGAAGAACGCCTGTTGTTGTTACTGAGGAAATGGTGTCTATGATGAGACCTGGAAGCGTTATTGTAGACGTGAGTATTGATAGGGGAGGTTGTTTTGAGACATCTGAAGTTACTTCTCATGAGAAGCCTATCATAACTAAATTTGGGGTTATACATTACGGTGTTCCTAATATTCCTTCAGGATTTGCACGAACTGCTTCACAGGCAGTAAGTAATGTATTGATGCCTCTTTTATTAAAAATTAGTGATGAGGGTGGTTTGGAAAAATTAATTTGGCATCAATTGAATATCCGAAATGGAGTTTATCTTTTTAAAGGGGCACTTACTAATTTCCATCTTAGTCAACGATTCGAATTAAAATATACTGATTTGAATTTATTGATTGCAAGCCAACGTTGAGTAAAGTAAATTGAATTCATCTTTTCATCTCATTTCAGATCGACTGTTTAATTTCTTTTTTCCTAAATTCACAAAAGTTAATCCAAAAGAATGAAAGCAATTATACCCGTTGCGGGAGCCGGAACAAAATTACGTCCACATACCTATACACAACCTAAAGCATTAATTCCGCTTGCAGGAAAAACAATATTAAGCATCATTGTAGATCAATTGGTTGAGGCTGGGGTAGCTGAATTCATTTTTGTAGTGGGCTACTTAGGTGATAAAATACAAGATTATACTAAGGCTCATTATCCGCATTTAAATATTGTCATTATTCAACAGAATGAGCGAAGGGGGTTGGGTCATGCTGTTTCTTTATGTAAGGAGCAGGTTGGAAACGATGAAATGATTATTGTATTGGGGGATACCATTTGTGAATATAATGTCACCGATTTTTTATCCACAGAGGGTTCTGTCCTGGGCATCAAAAGGGTAGATGATCCCCGTGATTTTGGTGTTGTTGAAACCGATGAAAAAAATAACGTTATAAGACTTATTGAAAAACCCCAGATTCCAAAATCGAATAATGCCTTAGTTGGAATTTATAAGGTAGCTGAATCTAAATTACTCTTTGAATGTTTAGATACGTTGATTTCTGCTGGAACTCAAGAGTTCGAAGAGCTAAACCTTACGTCCGCACTTGATTCTATGGTGGCAAAAGGTACTCAGTTCAAAGCATTCAAAGTATCTAATTGGTTCGATTGCGGGAAAAAGGAAACGTTACTAGAGAGCAACGCTACACTATTGAAAAAATGGGGTGGTGATATTAGCGAAGAACATGTTTTTGAAAACACTATTATTATTCCACCGGTAAGTATTGCTCATGGATGTTCTATAAAGAACGCAATTATTGGTCCGAATGTTTCAATTGGAGAAAAGGCTATAATAGAATATTCTATTGTAAAAGATTCAATCGTTGGGTCGTTTTCTAAATTATACGATGTTGTGCTGAATGATTCTTTAATTGGATGCGATACAGAAATTAAAGGAGAAACACGCACATTGAATATTGGAGATAATACAGAAATTGATTTAGGATAAAATCAATAGCGTAACTTTCACCCAATTAGATAGGGTCTTATAAATTTATTTTCACTAATTGGTTAGCTAATTTTCCCGACCATATTTTTTGGTATAACCCATTCGTCGAATTCAGCATCAGTTAAGTAGCCAAGCTTCACTGCCATTTCTTTGAGTGTGGTTCCTTCTTTGTGTGCTTTTTGAGCTATTTCTGCTGCTTTGTAATATCCTATTTTAGTATTGAGTGCTGTTACCAGCATCAGAGAATTGTTTAAGTGTTTATCAATATTAGCATATAGTGGCTCAATACCAATAGCACATTTTTCATTGAAACTTTCGCAACCATCTCCAATTAATCGAGCACTATGTAAGAAGTTGTATATCATCATTGGCTTAAATACGTTCAGTTCAAAATGACCAGTTGCACCTCCAATATTAATCGCTACATCATTCCCCAATACTTGGGCCGCAATCATAGTTAAGGCCTCGCATTGTGTAGGGTTTACTTTTCCTGGCATGATGGAAGAGCCTGGTTCATTGTCTGGTATGAAAATTTCTCCTATGCCACTTCTTGGACCAGAAGATAGCATGCGAATATCATTGGCAATTTTCATTAGGCTAACAGCCACTGTTTTTAATGCACCATGTGCTTCAACGATTGCATCATGTGCAGCAAGCGCCTCAAATTTATTTTCTGCTGTTATAAATGGTAGTCCAGTTAATAGCGAAATATGCTTAGCTACATTTTCAGCATAGCCATCTGGCGTATTAATTCCTGTTCCAACTGCTGTTCCTCCTAATGCTAATTCGGAAAGATGTGCCAACGTATTTCTAATGGCTTTTAGCCCATGGTCGAGTTGGGATACATATCCGCTAAATTCTTGACCAACAGTCAATGGGGTAGCATCCATGAAATGTGTCCGACCAATTTTTACTACTTGCATATAGGCTAAGCTTTTTTCTGCAAGGGTATTCCTCAATTTTTCTATTCCGGGAATCGTTACTTCGATAAGCATTTTGTATGCAGCAATATGCATTGCAGTTGGAAATGTATCATTTGAAGATTGTGATTTATTTACATCATCATTTGGGTGTAAAATTTTTTCTTTATCTGTTAGGTTTCCTCCATTTATCACATGCCCTCTATATGCTACAACTTCATTTACATTCATATTGCTTTGTGTTCCACTACCTGTTTGCCAAACTACTAATGGGAAAGCGTTCTCGATTTTATTTTCTAAGATCTCATCACATACGACGCCAATTAATGTTGATTTCTCTGGTGATAATACACCTGCCTCAAAATTAGTTATGGCCGCTGCCTTTTTTAAGTAAGCAAATGCATGGATAATTTCTTTTGGCATCTTATTGATGTCTTGCGCAATTTTAAAATTATCAATGCTTCGTTGCGTTTGAGCACCATAATATGCAT
>CANGBH010000126.1 GCA_947451935.1 Chitinophagaceae bacterium | reverse complement strand
AATAAAGTGCCCCCTGTTGAAGCAGTATACCAGTCAACTGTTGATCCAACTACATTCGTTGCCGAGATATTGACTATACCAGTTCCACATCGGGATGCATCTATGCCTGTCGGTGCTGCTGGCACAGCATTTATTGTTGCCGTAACCGCAACACGAGATGCAGATGTACAACCCGTAGTGGTATTTCTTGCTTGCGCATAATAAATCGTAGTGATACTAATGCTCGGTGTGGTGTAACTAGATGATCCACTCGACAGCAACGTTCCTCCTGTTGATGCACTATACCAATCAATTGTCTCTCCTGCTCCTGCGGTTGCAGATAAAGTCACACTACCAGTACCACAATTAGAGGCTCCCGTACCCGTAGGGGTTGATGGCAATGGATTGATCGTGGCGGTAACTGCAACACGTGAAGAAGATATGCAACCAGTAGTCGTGTTGCGTGCCTGTGCATAATAATTAGTTGTGGTGCCTATGCCCGGTGTAGTATAGCTCGTTGACCCACTCGACAATAAGATTCCCCCCACTGATGCACTATACCAATCAATCGTTTCTCCAGCTCCTGGTATTGCTGATAAAATAACACTGCCCGTACCACAGTTTGATGCACCAATTCCCGTAGGTACAGAAGGTAATGGATTGATTGTAGCAGTAACTGCAACACCTGATTCAGATGTACAACTCGTAGTCGTGTTTCTAGCTTGTGCATAATAAATAGTTGTGCTGCTGATGCTCGGTGTGCTATAACTTGATGAACCACTTGATAATAAAGTACCAGCTGTTGAAGCACTGTACCAATCAATCGTCTCGCCTGCTCCTGGTGTAGCCAATAATGCTACAGTACCTGTGCCACATCGCGATGCGCTTGTAGCTGTTGGTGTTGATGGTAAGGCATTAATTGTTGCCGTAACTGAAACTCGAGATGCAGACATACAACCCGTAGTGGTATTTCTTGCTTGTGCATAATAAGTTGTTGTAGTGCTGATGCTCTGCGTAGTATAACTTGTTGATCCACTCGATAGTAATGTTCCTCCTGTTGATGCGCTGTACCAATCAATTGTCTCGCCTGCACCTGCGGTTGCTGATAAAGTTACAGCACCAGGTCCACAGTTTGAAGCACCGGTGCCTGTTGGTGTTGATGGTAATGGATTAATCGTAGCTACAACTGCTGTACGTGTAGAGGATGGACATCCATTAGATGCTTCTGCATAGTATGTTGTGGTTGAAGAAATACTTGGAGTGGTATAACTAGATGCATTACTTAACACAGCTCCACCCGATGCTGCCGCATACCAACTAATCGTTTCGCCTGCACCAGCTGTTGCAGATAACGTTACCATACCAGTACCACAATTTGATACAGCAGTTCCCGTGGGTGCAGAAGGCAATGGATTGATTGTTGCAGTAACCCCAACACGAGAAGACGAAAGACATCCAGTAGTGTTGTTTCTCGCTTGCGCATAATAAATTGTTGTACTGCTAATACTTGGTGTGGTATAACTAGCTGACCCACTCAACAATAAAGTCCCACCTGTTGATGCACTATACCAATCAATCGTCTCGCCTGATGCTGGTGTTGCTGATAAGTTTACAGTACCTGTGCCACATCGCGATGCGCTTGTAGCTGTAGGTGTTGATGGCAATGCATTAATGGTGGCGGTAACTGCAACACGTGATGCTGACGTACAACCCGTAGTTGTGTTTCTTGCTTGTGCATAATAAGTTGTTGTAGTGCTGATGCTCGGTGTAGTATAACTTGTTGAACCACTCGATAATAATGTTCCACCTGTTGAAGCACTATACCAATCAATCGTCTCGCCTGCTCCTGCGGTTGCAGATAAGGTTACGCTACCAGTTCCACAATTTGATGCGCCTGTGCCAGTAGGGGTTGAGGGTAACGGATTGATGGTTGCTGTAATGGCTGTGCGAGATGATGATAAACATCCATTTCGAGACTCAGCATAATATATTGTACTTGTCGAGATACTAGGTGTAGTATAATTAGTTACTCCTGTTGCGTTATATAATTCAAGTCCCCCAGTTGGCACATCATACCAATCAATTTCAGAACCAACATCAGTTGAAGCAGAAAGAGTGAGCGTACCTGGCCCGCATCGTTGTGCGGAAACTCCTACAGGAATTTGAGGTAGTGCTTTAACGGTAATACTTGTGGTAGCCGTTTTAGAACATGCAATATTCCCATATAAGTAACTAACTGTGTATGTCCCAGTTAAACTAGCTGCTAAATCTATAGTACCTGTAGTTGAATTTATAACTAATCCAGATGTGGATGAGTATGTCCCTCCAGTTTGACCTTGTTGTAATACGGATACTGTGCCAGTTGGACAAAATAAAGAAGCCCCATATGATATTGTTGCTTGAGGTGAAGCAAAAATCCTAACAGATGTTGAAGTAGAATTTGTACAAGTCCCATTTGAAAAACTATATGTAACAGTATAAATACCAGGTGCACTTGAGGCCAAATTAATTTGACCAGTAGCCGAGTTGATTACAAGTCCCGATGTTGAACTATATGAACCTCCAGTTTGACCTGTTAGATTAACAGATGCTGATCCAGTATTACAAAATGGTGTACCATATGAAATCGTAGCGGTAGGCAATGCATTGATAACAACTGTCACCAATGTTCTCGGACTCTCGCATAATGAACTAACATTAACAGCAGCAGCATATGCGCTATATGTCCCAACAGCACTACCACCTGGAGCACTTACTACATTGCCTCCTGTAATAGCATCATACCATACTATCTTTTCACCTAAACCAGGAATTGCAGCGCCTTTATACTGATTACCATTATAACATGTTGTTATGTTATTGGCAGTCGGTGCGTTAGGAAAAGGTTCAACAGAAATATCAGTGGTAGCATCTAGAATGCAGGGGTCAACCCCATATCTGTAACTTATGGTATAATTTCCAGGTGTACTCGTAGCCAAATCAATTTCTCCGCTACTGGCGTTAATAACAAGTCCTGATGTTGAACTAAAACTACCCCCTTGTACACCAGATATTGTAGCTGCTGCTTTACCAACCTTGCAAAAAGATAATGATGAGTATGAAATTGTTGCCGTTGGACATTGGGCATTTCCTTGTAACCCAGACAATAGCAACGCTAAAAACAAACTGAACAGCACGAGCCATTTCCTAGACCACTCCGTGCTTAGAACAGAGGAGAATCCAATATATAGAAAAATATTTTTAGTACAAATCTTCACAAGTCCAATCATGAAACAGGGCTAGAAAGGCTGAATACCTATTTTCACATATGATTATATACAAAGTGTATAGCTTTGATAACCATTGTTTTAAAACAGGTTTTCAGTTAAATCAATGAAAAATATGGGAAGATTGGATTTGCCGAAATAATTATACCAAAAAGTATAATTTACAGATGAAGTAAAATTAATGTTACTTAAATAAAAAAGCAAATTTGAGCTAAAAAAAGTCTTAAATTATTTAAGAACTAATTTATTCAAAATCAATTCGTTAAATAAATTCAATCTAGGTGTTTTACTTGAGAAGACTTTATAGGGCGGAGGTAAAGAGGAGGTTAGAGGTTAGAGGTTAGAGGCAATAATTAAGCGACAAGCGATCAGAGTCCGGCAAAAAGGGACAGAGGCACAAAGGCACAGAGGGAGGAAAGAGGCAATACGCAAGAGTAAAGCGTTCAGCGTTAAGCATTCAGCGCCAAGCGTTCAGCGCCAAGCGTTCAGCGTCAAGCGCTTTACCTCCAAGGACATGGAACTTCGTATGTCATCCGCTTTTTACCCTTGATAATAAATGACAACTCCCAGGTATTCGGTTTCTTACTCGCGGTATTCAATTTCGATGTGGTCATGTCGTAGCTAAAGCCAAACTGATAATTATTAATCACGAATCCCAAATAGGGAACTATCGCATTTCTCGACCAATACCATAATCCTGCATTCACCATCATACCTTGACTATTCGGAAGTATATAGCCTAATGCACCCCCAACGGAATAATATTTAGCTGTAAGTTGACGCTGGTAAATCGTATTAAAATTCAATACGGTTTGATCATTAATAAACTGTTCGAAATTTGCATGCACTACATACCGAACTGGCAATACCTGATTCTGATCTTGCAAAAACGTTTGTTTCGGTCGGTTCACATGGAATCCTGAAACACCTAAATCAAAGTTGCTTTTCTCTGAGCTTATACTATACAATAATCCAGCACTCATTGAAAAATATGGACGCATCGATGAAAGACTTGTCTCCCCTGTCGGCATATTTGTATTGAACCCATACCCCGTAAACTGTTCTTCGAAATCTATTCGCTGAAAATCAATCCTACGGTGACCGTAGATTCCTGCAAAACCCAATCCCAACTTATGTTT
>CANGBH010000125.1 GCA_947451935.1 Chitinophagaceae bacterium | reverse complement strand
TTCGGATTAGTTATACCTGCTTCTGGTGCAATAGCCTATGTATGTCCAAAGTTTGAGGAAGATCGTGCGCGTGAGTTAATCAATCCTGTTTTTGGTGATGAAGTGCGTTGTTGGGAAGAGCATGAAAGTCCTTATGCATTAATCCTTGGCATCATCAAAGATAGAGGGGTTAAATACCATCGAATTGGTATGGAAGAGCGGGTTCGATTTTTCATTGCTGATGGAGTTAGAAAATTAGCTACTGGATTTGAGGTCGTGGATGCCACTCCTGTTACAGCAGGCTGTAGAATGTATAAATCGGATGCTGAGATTGCCTTGATGCAAAAAGCTAGTGATGTTACCATTGCTGCTTACCAAGCCGCGTTTCAAACTATCCGAGATGGAATGTCTCAGTCTGAATTGGCCGGAAATATTTCGATGGCCTTTGAAAAACTTGGCTATAGTGGCGGTGCCATGGTTATTGTAGGCAAATATTCTGCATTACCCCATGGTAGTATTGTGCCACAAACTATACATGAGGGAGATGTTATATTAATTGATGGAGGAACGAGTTGTGAAGGATATGCTTCTGATATCAGCAGAACTATTGTCTTGGGCAAACCTACTCAACGCCAACGTGATGTATGGAATACCGAAAAGGCCGCTCAGGATGCTGCTTTTGCTGCTATCAAAATTGGTGCTACATGTGAATCAGTAGATCATGCAGCACGATCTGTTATTGAGTCTGCAGGATTTGGGAAGCAATATAAGTTACCCGGGCTGCCACATAGAACGGGTCATGGAATTGGATTGGAAGGACATGAATGGACAAATTTTGTCAAGGGAAATATGACAAAAATTGCCCCAGGCTTGTGTTTTAGTAATGAGCCTACCATTTCTATTCCTGGAGAATTTGGTATTCGATTGGAGGATTGTTTATACATCGCTAACGATGGGCCACACTTTTTTTCAAAGCAAAGTATATCCATTGAACAGCCCTTTGGTTGATATTAAGTCAACTTACGAGTAGTTTTATTTATGTACTTCAATGCTCCATTCATTTCCGCTAGATACTTTGTATTTATTAGCAAAGCTGTCTTGATTTAATGCGATTGATAGTTGCATTAAACTATTCAAATAACATAATGCATTTCCTTTTTTAACAGCGCCAAATGTTTCTGCATACGGGGCATTACCTTCATATATTTTTTTTCCGCTATGGAAAATTGATATGTGTACTATATCACCATACTTTAATCCTATGGAATTTAACAAACCTCCATCTATATTAGACCAGATATTGCCGTATTGAATATCTAATATGGGTATATTTCCCTTGATTGTTTTACCCTCTAGTATCGCTTTTTGATAGGTAATTGATTTCACTGCAGAAGGTAGTTGCTTGCCAACTTCTTCAAAACTAATTTTTCCAGATGCTAGTCGTGCAGCAGTGTACGCATAAACATCACGGCCATGAAATGTATATGATTTTTGTGATCCATTTCTACGATTAGTCGCTTCATCAATTTCTCGAATTGATTCTATTCCGAGTGATTCTGCGATGAGCGTTAGTGTTCCGTTATCTGGCGTTACAATGAAGTGTCCTGATTTTGTTTTCAACACAACTGATTTCCTATTGGTGCCTACCCCAGGATCAACTACCGAAACAAAAACTGTTCCTGCCGGCCAGTAGGGAACTGTTTGTTCAAGTCTATATGCTGCTTCCCATATATCATAAGCAGGTATTTCATGGGTAAGATCGAAAAGCCTTAATTCATTTGATACACTATTTGCCACTCCTTTCATGGCTGAAACAGCCCCATCTTTCAATCCGAAATCAGATTGAAAGACAACAATTTTATTTTGACCATTTAATCTAACGTTCAAAAGTAAAGTAGCCGAAAGTAGCAAAATAGATAGCCTGCGAAAACTAATTGACATGCGGTGTAGTTTAATAGCTTGAAAATTTATTTAAGGTGTTGATTGTCTTTATCGTATTCCTTTACTGATTAAATACTTTATTAATGCTGCAGGATGATCAGTTTGAAGTCCGTTGAATCCTAGCTTAAGTGCTTTATCCCACCGTTCAGGACCTTCGTCAGCAGACTGGATGTCTGGCCATACAAGGATATGATTTTGTTGTGCAGTAAGAACTGCTTCAGCTGTATATTCTGAGAAATCCCCATCTAGTATTTCCATCTTATATCGATAAATCATCTTTTTCATTTGTTTGCTGGTGTTTACTTTCTTGGGTAAGCTAATGACGAGAGGCATTTCTGGAGCGATTTTTCTCCACTCGGTATATTGTGAAGGGGCATTTATATATACCATTATGTTTTTTTCCATGTGTGCAGCTAAAATTTCTTGATAGGTTTTTTCAACATCCGCATCTTTGAAATCTAGGTAGATATTTATCTTCCCTCTGCACAGCTCAAGCACTTCGTTAAACGTTGGAATCTTATGAAGCCCCCATTCCGGATGATTAGGGTCTTTAACCATTATTGATTTTAATGAATCAAAGAACATTTCTTTAATTTTCCCCTTAACAGAAGTCATATGCTCAATATCTGAATTATGCATAATGATTTGCTTTCCATCTGCTGTCGTTCTAAGATCTATTTCAACAAAATCAACATCATTGTCGATAGCATGTTGATAGGCTAGTAATGTATTTTCTGGAGCATTAGTATGATCTCCGCGATGAGCAATAACTGTAAACTTGTGATTCGACTTATTTAGAAATTGTGGTTGTGCCTCAACATTAAAATGTATACATGAGAGTATGAAGACTAGGAATACTGATACATATTTATTCATGTATGGTTATTTGTGTAATGATATAAAAAAAACCGAAATATATTTCGGTTTTTTTAACGTTAAATATGATACGATTAGAAAGTTAATATGAGTTTTGAGTAAAGATGCAAACCATTATAGCCCATTTGAACCCCTTCCCAAGGACCACCACTTTCATTGTAAAATGATTCGTATCTAGCCTTTTGGACTGCAGCATAGTCTGGATGTACATTGAATAGATTATCAACTCCAGCAAATAGACTAACTTTTTTAGAGAATTTATAGGATGTGTAGATGTCACTTGTTACTTTTCCAGTGTAGTTAAATACTTCAGGTAGTACATGCACTTGGTCATAATATCCATCCATATCAACATATGGATCTATTCCTGCAAAACTTCCTGAGATAGCTGGATCGCCAGGTCCACCTGTACCGGCTTGACTAGCTAAGCCTGTCCATCCGAACCCTAATATTTTCACATTCCCGAAATATGTGAATCGTGCGCCAACTCCAAATTTATTCATCCCATGATCAATGCTTAAGGTGAATTTAGACTTTGGTGCAGAGGCTTTTAAAAATGCTTCTTCTCTGTCACTGAAGAATGTTTTTCTATGCATGTATGAGTCGTTGAGTTTTTCTGGAACATTGATTGCATCGACTTGTACATGTTGAATATTTCCGGCCAATAAAATCTTTAGATTTTTATTCCCCCAATTTTTATGAAAATCTACAACAAGATCAAGACCATAGTTTGTTGTGCTGACGGCATTATCAAAGAATTGAGCGGTAACAACACCTAGGTCTTTAAGTTGACTTGTAAAGCTGCTCGCTAAGCTTTCGTCATCTGCTCTGAATAATCCAGACAATACAATTCTATCTTTTACTTTAACCATATAGCCATCGGCTGTGAAGGTTAAATTTTTAGATGCTTTCCAAGAAAATCCTGTACTGATATTCACTGATTTTTCTTCTTTCAAATCAGGTATACCAGCTGCTTTTGTGATGGCGTCACCATTGCGCGCAAGTCTTGACTCCACCAAATCTCCACCAAGGAATGAAGAGATTGTATTACTGAAATTGATTTGTTGCAGTGAAGGTGCTCTAAAGCCAGTGCTTATTGATCCACGCCAATTGAAGGTTGGTGTGATTTTGTATCGTGTTGCAAATTTTCCAGTTAAGATTGATCCAAAGTCAGAGTAGTTTTCAAAGCGAAGCGCACCTTCCAACAACCATTTTTTGGTTACATTCAATTCTGCATCTGCATATAAGCTCTTATTATTTCTATGGCTTTTTATTTCATCGGATGGACCAAATCCAGTAAATCCTTGAGCACCTACGGCTTGACCAGTTGGTGTTGGATAACCAGTATAGGAGGCTTCTTCGCCTCTATATATATTGTATTGTTCTTGTCTAAATTCACCTCCAAGGGCAAGCATTAATCCTTCTGCAATTGTGCTATATGATTTGCTGAAGTCTAGGTTTAATGTGTTTTGCGTAAAGTTAAATCCTCCATCATTGAAGTGCGTTTGCTTTGTAGGATTTGGCATGGAAACATTGAATGTCTTATCGCCATAAAAATGAAAATCATTTCTTCCTAATGTATTGCTCAAGTCCCAAGA
>CANGBH010000124.1 GCA_947451935.1 Chitinophagaceae bacterium | reverse complement strand
TTCCTAAGCCATTCAACCTGCCACCATAGGTTTTATAAGCTTTGTTTTGTGGCAACAGGGCTTCGTAAGCAGCAATATTAGGATACACATAAATACGACTGCAAACGGGTGGTGAAAATATGTCGGTCAAGATAACATAGGTGAGCTTTTCGTTCCACTCACTAAAATGGGTGCTGCAGAATCTTTCAACCTCAGCATCTGTTGCTTTCCCTTTTTGTTTGCATCCCAAAACAGTAACCAAAAACAATAAGGCCGTAATTACTTTTTTCATTACTTAATTATTTTAATTCTGCTTCCCTTAGCATCATACAATTCTATCATACTTATACTTTCTTTAGTATACCAAATCAACCTTTCTGATGAAGAAAGATAGGTATCCCCCCAATAAAATTCCTGCTTCATTTTCCTGCCGTTTTTAAATGTAACCATGGCGTATTCGCTTGCACTACCGACGTCATAGAATTGCTGTCCGGGCCTGGCGTAACGGAACGCCTGCAGCAATCCTGAGTTTGCTGCCGCCAAAAGTAATAATGATCCATCTGCACTTCTCATACTTGCAATTCCTTTCATATCTCCTGGTGTTCTTAATCCAGTTTGTCTGGTATTCATCACTTCAAAATTTCCTTTACCATTACCCGAAAGCAGCATCCCATTCATAGCATCATATGCACCTGTTGATGCTTCGGTAGAATTGGAATTCCCTGTTATCAGGATATCAATATTACCATCGCCATTATAGTCGGCACTCAACATACCAAATATCGGTGATGACTGGCAAAGAAGCGGCAATGCCTTTCTGTCAAAAACACCATTACCTTTATTTTCAAAATAGCTACTCTCCATGCACTCACTTTTTACAATGGTTGCATCTTTGAGCTCATCAGAAGTAAATGATTCCTCAAATGTAACAGACGCAAAATCGTTGTACGTTGAAAAGCGGCCCCTGGCAGCAGGCATCTGCTTTATCACTTCATCTCGACTAGGATAAATGTAATTTTTTCCCTGAACATAGTAGCACATTACTGGGTCGATCCGTCCGTTTTTATCAAAATCTTTGGCATAAATACAGAGAGGTTCATTGGCTGATGCATGGTGCCTGCTATTTAACCCAAGATTTCCCACTACATAATCTATATCACCATCGTTGTCATAGTCTGCTGCAGTTATACTGTTCCACCAACCTGATGAGTGTGGGAGAATAACCGGGGTTCTAAAATTTAATTTTCCTAACTCGTTTTTTATGAACATTACAGGCATGAATTCACCAGTAACCATCAGATCTTTCCAACCGTCGTTATCATAATCTGTCCACAAAGCGGATGTTACCATACCTAATCTACCCGACTCGGGTAATTCAGCTGACCTATCTGTAAATACTCCTCCTTTGTTTTTTAGCAAATAACTTTGAGGAGACAAAGGATAACTGCCCGGGCTTACCCTGCCTCCAACAAATAAATCGAGATACCCATCTTTGTCATAATCACAGGCAACTACACATGACCCTGCAGAAAGGGTTGATGGAAGAGCATGGGGGGTATTTTCAAAATTGCCCCTACCATCGTTTATATACAACCTGTCTTGCAGCATACTATCCTTGGGTAGAAATTCACTGCTACCACTTACAACGTATAGGTCAGCATCTCCATCATTGTCTGCATCAAAAAAAAGTGTTCCCATATCTTCACAAGAACTATCCTGATTCAATGGCTTCTTTGTAAAATTACCGTCCTTGTGTTGAATGAATAAACTGCCCAGATGACCTGCACTAGCCCCAACATAAAAATCACTTAAGCCATCATCATTAATATCGGCAGTGGCAAGCCCCGGCCCAAGGCGGGAATGCATATGCGGCAACAAAGGTTGTATTTTGAAATCGACAAATTCATTTTCAAAGTGGTTGTAATTAATCCCATGAGTACCTGTCATGTCCGTAAACATGCCTGTCGAGTTGAAATTGACAAATTGTGAAGCAAGCTTCCTGCTTGAGTAATCATTTACTTTCCCATAACGTATGGCTAGGCGCTGATTGGCAGTAATGTTCTTTCTAACTTCACCCGATCCGTTTGGCCACAATACTTTTATACTATCAACAGTTTTATATTGATTGATTCCAAAATGAAGCATAAGATCCACAGATGACTCGAAACCCCGGTAAGGGTTAATCTCCTGCATTTGCATGATGGACCCAGTGTATATATATACCTTCGCCCCAATTGCCTGTAGGTTTGGAGACAGGCCTTGTAGCGTTATATCGAGGTAATTATTCTTTCTTACTTTCTCTGCATTGTTGCGATATACTTTTGCCTTCCCATTAAACTCATTGATGATAATTTCAGCATCCCCATCATTATCTAAATCGGCATAACAAGCTCCGTTTGAAAAACCGGGCTTCCCAATACCCCATTCTTCAGAGCGTTTTGTAAAAGTGAGGTCGTTGTTATTTTCAAATAGATAATCCTGGAGCGGGATTTTGGCTAGATCCTTTATAGCTTTTAGTTTTTGATTGCGTTTGGCGGCTTGGTTACCCATTGGGCTATTTAGCCGCGACTGATAATTAACATAATCAAGATTGCCCAGGTCTCGATAAAATCCATTGGTAACCAATAAATCTTTGTCACCATCATTATCGTAGTCTGCAAATAGGGTTGCCCAACTCCAGTCTGTACTACTTACGCCAGCCAAAAAAGCAATGTCGCTAAATGTTCCATCGCCGTTGTTAAGCTGAAGGTTATTACGGGTGTATTGAGGCTCATAGCCATTCCGCAGCAAGAGTTGAAACTTGTCATAGCTTGCAGCGGGAATAATCATCTTTTTACGAAAATTGTCTTCAGGCAACATATCGAGTGTGAAGATATCAGGCAGACCATCATTATTAAAATCGGCTACATCGCAGCCCATGGATGCAAAGCTGCTGTGCTTTAAACATGCTTTTATTTTATCTGTAAAAGTACCATTGCCATTATTGATGTATAGAATATCGCTGGAAAGAAAATCGTTGGTGATATATATGTCGGGGTAGCCATCATTATTTAAATCACTGATGGCTGCACCAAGGCTATAGCCGCCTTTTGTAATACCAGCTTCGGTCGACACATCTGTGAATGTTTCATTGCCGTTATTCCTATATAGAATATCTACCCCCGATGCATTTTTGGACGTATCTGTTTCGGTTATTACGTTTACAGAACTTGTCCTTTCATCGGCCGGATTTGTTATTAAAAAAAGATCAAGGTCACCATCTTTGTCGTAGTCAAAAAAGGAAGCATTCATCGTTAATCTTGTATCAGCAATTCCATACTTCCCTGCTGATTCGCTAAAAGTTTCATTTCTGTTATTGATGTAAAGCAAATTTGCAGTGCTACCAAATTTTGGACTACCGGCAACGTTTACATAGATATCCAAAAAACCATCCTGGTTGATATCGACGAAGCTTACTCCTGTACACCAGCGATTGGTTTGTAAGCCGGCTTTTTCAGTAATGTCCTCAAAGGTTAAATTACCCTTGTTCAGATATAGCTTTCCGCTAGTTTGATTTCCACTGAAATATAAATCAGTTAATCCATCATTATTTATATCACCTGCTGCCACTCCTGCGCCTGTGTATATATTCATATAATCCAACACGTTAACCGTATCGTTCTCTTCTACCTTGTTTATAAAATCAATGCCCGTTTGTGATGATGGAAGCTGCTCAAACAATGTTTTTTTAGTTGTACAGGAAATACAACAAGCAGTAACCAGTATAAGAAGTATGATTTTTTTTTCGATCATTAAAATTCCAGCTTCCGTTTAGTTCCGTTAAATGAGTAAATAGTTATGGCTTTAACTTGCTGTGATACAAAGAATTTTCTGCTGCTTTGAGATAGATAAGAATTGCCATACTGAAATTCAACCTTTGATGACTTTCCATTCTTGTATGAAATGAGTGCATAAGCATCGGTGTCAGTAATGGAAATGTGCTCCATTTTTTGTTTTGCTTTATACGCTTTCAATCTGCCACTATTGCTGCTTACCAAATACATAGGGTATCCATCAGCAGTTTCTAAGCAACTTATTGCTTTGTTATCGCTAGCCGAATTGTACTCGTTGCGGTTTACGGTAAACTCACCCTTGCCATTTCCTTCAAGGATTAACATGCCCTGTGCATCATTTCTTCCTGTCTGTACGTCGGGTGAAAAAGAGTTTCCAACACATACTACATCCATGTTTCCATCTTGGTTAATGTCGCTGCAATACATACCATAAATGGGTGATAATTGCGCACCAACAGGTAATGATTTCACCTCGAATTTTCCGTTGCCCTTGTTTTCGATATAGGCACTACTAAACGTTTCGCATTTTAGCTGGTAAGCATCCTTTATTTCTTCATTTAAAAATGCATTCTTAAACTTGACGTCAGCATAGCTCGCATAGTCTTTAA
>CANGBH010000123.1 GCA_947451935.1 Chitinophagaceae bacterium | reverse complement strand
TTTTCGACGATTAAATAAACGATATGCAAACAACCCCATATTATATAGGTTACTCCAAACCCATGCCATACTGAACTTATTGCAAAAGTTGAAACGATAGCTAATATAGTAGCGAGGGTTCGTTTAGATCTAAATCTATAAGCTACTGGGTAATAAATATATTGAGTAAACCAATTGATTAACGTGATATGCCATCTTCTCCACCACTCAGAAACAGACTGAGAGCGAAGTGGCATATTAAAGTTTTCATTGAGATTAATGCCAAACATGCGTGCTGATCCAATGGCTATATCCATGTATCCAGAAAAATCAAAATAAAGTTGAATGGTAAATAAAAAACATGCAACGACAACATCATACCCTGTTTCAACACCAGGATTAATCCCGTCAAAATACAAATTGATATAATATGAAAAGCGCTCTGCAATGACCAGCTTCTTAATTGAACCAATAAGAATTCGCTGCAAACCAACCGTAAAATTGTCTTCACTTAATCTGCTTGGCAATGAACTTATACTATCCTTGAACGCCTTACTATTTAAAATTGGGCCAGATGATACACGTGTAAAGAAGGTGTTGCACAATATGAAAGGCAAGAGACTTTCCTCAGGAGAATACCTTTTCTTATAGACATCAATTTGATATCCTATATTTTGAAGTGAATAGAAACCAATTCCTAGTGCTGCGATAAATTGTTCACCTATGAAAGGGGCTGTAAACAAAGCGCCCATTTTAAGTTCATTTACAAACCTAAATGCTAACAATACAAGAACATTAAATGAATTTATAACAACCAGCTTGAAAAATCCATACCCAACTTTATGCGCCTGTTGAGCGAAATAATAGTTCAGTATGCTTAAGAAAACACAAGCTATAACAGGTATGACTCCAAAAAAAGAAAGAAAAACTAAACTAGCAAGCAATAAAATGGATTGCTTGGCTTTGTTTTCTTTAAACAAATAGAAGATGACCATTGTCCCGATCAATAGAAAAAAATAATTCAGAGACCCTGGATTCATATGGCTAGTTCAATTTAGCAGTTATTGCAGTACGCAGATCTCCCACATTTTTGAACGAAATCATTTCATCTAATGAAAAACTAATTTCAAAATGCCTTTCAATAGTATCCATCAAACCCATATGCGTTAGAGAGTCCCACATTGCAATATCTTTTGCGGTGGTATCATCATTCAATAAGATGTTTGAATCAGAAAACTCCTTTATGAATATAGCTTGAAGTTCTGCTAGAATTTGTTCAGTTGTCCTCATGATAAAATATCGACTTAATAATTTAATAATGATAATTCTTTTCTATCTAGTTTCTGATTACCATTTAATGGAATTTTGTCAAGATAGACTAATTTGGATGGTATCATGTATTCTGGTAAAAATCTAAGCATTTCTGCTTTCAATTGATCCTCCCCTATTGACTGTCCCTCAATAAAACCTACAAGGTAATTAAGTCCGACTTCATTTTTCTTAGCAACAATGGCAACCGGACTTTTCACGATATCGTATAATACCTTTTCAATTTCAGGAATTTCAATTCGATATCCATTTATTTTACATTGGAAGTCCTTTCTTCCATGAAATAGCAAGCTGCCATATGCATTGATTGAACACAGATCTCCTGTACGGTAGCATCGTTTGGTTTCTCCATCGATTTCGATGTTGATAAACATTTGTTCGTGTTCCATACCCACATAACCGTCAATCACCTGTTTGCCATAAAAACATAATTCACCTGTTTCACCCACTTCAAGGGGTATACCTTCTTCATTAATTATAAGGTAGTCTACTCCAGGAAACACAGTACCGATAGGCACGATATTATTAACAGCTTCTAATTCAGATTGATTTTCATCCCAAATATATCGAGTACACTTGATGGTCACTTCGGTTGGGCCATAAAAATTATGTACTTCGCCATTAGGCAAGCAATTCTTCCATACAGCTGTAGCATCTTGATATAAGATATCTCCGATGAAGAAGCTATATTTCAAATCAGGAAGTGAAATTTTGCTCAAGTATTTCTTGAGGAACAACAAAATAGTTGGCACCATACTCACTACGGTGATTTTGTGCTCTTGCAACATTTGAATAATCTCCAAAAATTTCATCCTTCCTGGCTTATTATCCAATGCATAAAGAGTAGACCCTATTGAAAGGGGCACAAACATAGAAAAATAGGAAACGTCAAATGTAAAGTCGAATACCTGAAGGAACCGATCTTCTGGTGTGAAATGGTATCCATTTTTATCAAAATAATAGTCAAGAAAATCATGAACATTCTTTCTAGATACAGGAACACCTTTAGGCTTCCCAGTACTGCCTGACGTAAAAAGAATGTAAGCCATGTCAGCATATGTCAAATTAAATGTCATGGGGACATTTGACGGGTTGAATGTCTGATTTGTATAATCCATAACAAGCTGACCAAAATTTGATAAAAAGGGAAATTGGTCATGTATAACTGAAGCTTGATGAATAGAATATAAAACACAAGATGGCTGTGTTTTATCGAAAATATATTGAATACGTTCTGGTGCCATATCCGGCTTAAAAGGCAGAATAACATTGCCACTTAAAGAGATTGCCAATATTCCTGCATAGGTAAATTCATTTAACTCATCAGCGATAGCTATGACTGATCCTTTTTTAGGAACATTTTCTTCAATGGATTGCTGAATAGATGAAACCAATTCCATTAATTCGCCATAACTAAAATATCTCCCATTGTAGAACAAGGCAGGATGATTAGGCATTTTTTCTGCCATTTGTTTGAAGTAACCTGCAATTGGAAAGTCCATAAGTTAAATTTATAACGTGTTGAATAGTATGACATTAACGAGAATATTGACTCTTTATTGCTCAAAATTGACCTTTTTTCATCCTAAAACGCAGAAAATCATGATTTTATGACTTATTATAGGCTAGGAACAAAGGAATAATTGAAGAAGAAATAGTAAACCTGATTGACATTTTTTACTCTATTCATCAAAAGACATCTAAAACTAAATTACAAATTATCTAACCGGTAAATAAAAATTCAATTGAATTGATGATTTAACTCATTTATTAAAGCAATGATGTAATCAATGCTACCTGTTAACTTAAAATCATACAGAAAATCATAAATTAACAAGAAAATAGTGATTTAAATTAGTCGCTTCTTATTAATAAACGACCTTCGTTGAAAGTATAAATTCTAAGGTCGACAATGGTTTATGCTGTATTCTAAGACATAAAATCAAGCGCGTGCTTTTCAATTCACTCGAATTTTTACTTTTCCTTCCTATTGTTTTTATTCTCTACTGGTTTTTATTCAATAAAAACCTAAAATGGCAAAATGCGCTAATACTGAGTGCCAGCTATATATTTTATGGATGGTGGAGTTATAAATTCTTACTTCTACTCTTATTGAGTACATGTTTAGATTATTTCTACGGATTTGCAGTAGCCCAATCAAACAAGAAAAAATCGAAAGTATTTGTAACCTTAAGTGTAATCAACAATTTAGGAATCTTAGGTGTATTCAAATACTATAATTTTTTTGCCACTGAAATCAAACATACTTTTTCACTAATCGGGATTGAAACAAACCCTGTACTCTTACAAGTTGCTTTACCTATTGGTATATCCTTTTATACATTTCATGGGATGTCGTATGTTTTTGACATTTATAGAAATCGACAAAAACCAGTTAAAAATATTATTGATTATGCTGTATTTGTTTCCTTTTTCCCACTATTAGTAGCTGGGCCTATTGAGCGAGCCAATCACTTATTGCCCCAAGTACAACAGAAAAGAATATTTAACTATAATCAAGCACTTCAAGGGTGCAGGTTGATACTTTGGGGGATGTTCAAGAAAGTCGTTATTGCAGATGGATTAGCTCGAATCGTAAATGAAACATTCACTAATTATTCATCGTATGATAGCATGGCTTTAATTATCGGAGCATTATCTTTTTCGATTCAAATTTATGGGGACTTCAGTGGTTACTCAGACATTGCGATTGGTACATCCAAACTATTCGGGTTCGAGCTCTTGAGTAATTTTAGGTTCCCTTATTTTTCGAGAAATATTGCAGAATTTTGGAGACGCTGGCATATATCACTATCATCTTGGTTTAAAGATTATTTGTATATTCCATTAGGGGGATCCCAAAATGGCAAATTGATTGCTGTTCGAAATACAATGATCATTTTCATTGTCAGTGGCTTCTGGCATGGAGCTAAATGGAATTTTATCATATGGGGATTCATACACGCTTGTGGATTCCTACCCTTATTACTTTTAAACAGGAACAGATTGCACGTCGCATCAGGCGTTGCATATGATCAAAAGTATCCAACACTAAAAGAGCTGTTGCAAATGACATTAACGTTCTTGTTTGTCACATTTGCCTGGATATTTTTTAGAGCTAACACCCTACATGAAGCTGGGGAATACATCAAACTACTAAACCCATTTTACAATACAAATAATACAATTGACACT
>CANGBH010000122.1 GCA_947451935.1 Chitinophagaceae bacterium | reverse complement strand
ATATTGGATTGCTACGCAATTTTGAAGCATGCATAAATCTATCTAAAGGTCACTATATTCATATGCTTCATGGAGATGATGTGGTTATGGAGGGGTTTTATGATGAGATTTTGTCTCTATTTAATGATTACCCAACAATTGGTGCTGCATTTACTGAATTTGAATATATTGATAAGAATGGTAATAAGCTTTGGGATAATACTCCTGTGTCTAGCCAACGAGGAATTTTAGAAAATTGGTTAGATACTATTGCAGAAAATCAGCGCTTGCAATTTTGCTCTAAGGTAGTGAAACGAAGTACCTATGAAAAAGTGGGAAGCTTCTACGGCTCATTATTTGCGCAAGATTGGATCATGTGGGTAAAAATAGCTGCCTATTTTCAAGTAGCATATTCACCAAAGGTTCTTGCTCGTTATCGTCGAATTGATGGAAATTCCACCGCTAGTAACATGCGTTCTGGTAAAAATTTTGAAAACACATTAGAGTGTTTATCTATACTTAGTGAATTCATTCCAGCTGAAAGAAGAGCTAAGGTTGTTCAAAAAGCTAAAATTAAGGTTGCGGAGAATCACGCTCAATGGGCACATAATATATACCATGAGTACCATGACGTTAGGTCCGCAATAAATCAAGTCATTAAATCGTTAAAGTTGCATACCAATTTTAAAGTGATTTGGTACAGTGGAATGCTATTTTTGAAAGTCGTGATTGGGTATGATAAGCTAAAACAAATACCTTTATTGTTCAGTTTTAATGAAAAGTCGAAATAATGATTAATGTAACCAAGCCTTTTTTACCTCCCCAAGAAGAATATATTGACTTCTTGGATGGCATTTGGAGTAGAAATTGGTTAACCAATAACGGGCCTTTGGTTAGAGAATTAGAACTTAAGTTAAAAGAATATTTAGGTGTTCCTGAAATGTTGTATTTAAATAATGGAACAATAGCAATACAAATAGCCATTAAGGCACTCTCGTTAAAAGGAGAAATCATAACCACACCATTTTCTTATGTTGCTACAACCTCCTCTATTGTATGGGAAGGGTGCCGTCCAGTCTTTGTTGATATAGATGCCAATACGTTTAATATTGATCCTGCTAAAATAGAGGCGGCTATCACCCCAGAAACTACAGGTATTTTGGCTACACATGTATTTGGAAATCCATGTGATATTGATGCTATTCAAGAGATTGCCACAAAACATAACCTCAAGGTTATATATGATGCAGCTCATTGCTTTGGAACTGAATATAAAGGAAGATCAATTTACCATTATGGTGACATCAGTACAACTAGTTTCCATGCTACAAAATTATTTCATACTATAGAGGGTGGGGGTGTTTTTACATCTGATCTTGAATTATTAAAACGAATGTCTTTTTATAGAAATTTTGGTCATAAAACACCAGAAGAATTTGAAATGGTTGGGATCAATGCTAAAAATAGTGAGTTTCACGCTGCAATGGGTTTGAGTGTTTTGCCTCATATGTCATCCATTCTTGAAAGGCGAAAAAAAGTCAGTCAATTATACTCTAGCTTACTTAAAGATAATGAGATTAGAACTCAGAAGATCACTTCTAACTCTTCATACAATTATAGCTATTATCCGATTGTAGTAGATAGTCAAGAAGTAATGTTAGATGTAGTGAATGCATTAAATAAAAAGGATATTTTCCCGCGTAGGTATTTTTTCCCCTCACTTGATACTTTAAATTATGTTGAGGGGCAGCATTGTCCAATTTCACGTGATTTGTCTTCTAGGATAATTTGTTTACCGTTATTCTATGATTTGAAAGAGAGTGAAGCTGAATATATCGCTAAAATAATTAATGAAATAGTTAAGTCTCACTAATTATTTTATTGTCTTGTTTTCTTCAATTCGTTGTTCTATCAAGCGAATTATCTTTTCATCATGGGCCTCGTCAAATTTCCGAGCAAATATTTTTTCTGAAATAATTATTTCCTTAAAATCCTTCTCCTCTAGGGTTTCAGGATGACCATCTATTTCATTATCCCATTTTACGAAGTGTAGATTATCTTTTATGTTTTCTTTGAATGAGGAATTGTATACTATCGTTGAAAAAAAGAATTCATCTGCACCCCATACATAGTTGAAGTAATTGACAATAGGGGAGTTTTCATGGATAGATTTTAATATATATTTCGCGCACTCACTAGTTATACAAAACCATTGTGAGTTTCCTGTTAGTGTATAGCCATCGGGGAACATTCGTTTAGGAAGAATAGCATTTATGATCTTCTGTATTGTGTATTTTCCGGGGATCTTCCAGTTTTGTAAATTGTACTCAAACAAGCGGGGCTCATTTTTTTTCCACCAGATATCCGTTGCGTCGTATGGCTTAGCACAGATAAATTCTGTTCCTTTATTTATTGAAAGGAATTCAACAAACTGCCTTCCTGATATCAAAGGCAAATCTTGTCCTGAAATGAAGTTTATGTAATCGTAGCTATCTTTTTTTGTTATTTCTTCAAGACTATTTATTGTTGCTTGTACTAGGCTAAGCTCTCCTCGGTTTGTCCGAACTCTATTTTTAATGAATGTTATTTTATCATTACTAAGTTCATGTTGAAATGGTATGATATTTGTTTTTTTATCTAAATGAATAAAAAAATAAATCTGTTCATCAGATAGCAATTGAATTAATTTTTTAACCTGTTGAGGATCCTTATGCGCTAAAATTAAACAAGCTATTTTCATGGCGTTGTTAATTTATCTTTTTTTAAAATGGTCCCAGCTACAGTAAAATAAGCCTGTTTATAGAACGATAGAATTTGCGAGAAAATATTTTTAAAATTGATATTGACATATCGTTTCATAATCATTTGCCAAATAATAAAATTAATGATAGTTATCGCTATCGTTCCAAATGCAGCGCCATAGAAGCCAAAATATTTCAAAAAGACGTAAATTATCGCCAGCTTTATAATCACACTCATGGAATTCATCAAAAAGCAAATCTTTGATTTTCCTATGGAGGTCAATGTGTTTGCCGATTGATTTTGTATGATGCCTAAAACGGAACAGGCTACATAAATTTGTAGAATCATTGTTGAATTTTCAAATGACGCTCCAGCTATAAGGGTTATAAAAAACTTAGCGAAAATCATTACACCTATTACAATCGGTATGATAAGTGAAAGCAAAAGGGCTACAGTTCGCTCAAAGACTTGCACGATTTTTTCTTGATCATCATCGGCTGAAATTTTTGACATCTTCGGAAACATAACATCTGCTACGGCAAAAGACGGAATCTCCACAAAGCCACTAATTCTGGTTGCTGTATTGTAATACGATACAGAGATAGGATTGAGGTACCTAGAAGTTAGTATTTGATCCATATTGGAAAAGATATTTGAAACAACACCAGATCCGAATACATAGCTTCCAAAATTGAATATTTTTTTGATACTTGCTTTAGTGGTCTGAATTGAAAAGCTGAGGTGTCTGTAACTCAATATAAATAATGATAAGGCACCAATCGCATTACTAAATACATTGAATAATACTAGATTTTCAAGCGAAAGAGGAATTTTGAACATGAAATAATAAACTATAGGAAGAGTAAAACTGATTTGTCTGCACATACTTCCAATGAATAGGCTTTTAAAATCGATGAATGAGCTTAAAACCGCTTCATAATGGGAAAAAAATACCATCGCCGCTAATCCAGGAATGTATAGAAAGAAAAGTTCAGATAGTTCGTCAGCTGAATTTAGCCAATAGCTTATCTTATTTGAGAAGGTATAAATAAATGCCATGAAAAGTATACTTAGCATTCCATTTATGGTAAGTGAAGACCAGGAAATTTTATTTTTTTGATCTATTTCTGATGCAGTAGTTACTAATCGAATGTGGGCAGCTTTTAATAGGCTACTTTTTGATAGTTCAAATGTTGTAATTATAATTGTAAAGAGAGCCCATATTCCAATTTGTTTTTTAGACAGATGCCTAGCTAACATCATAAAATTCAAAAACCCAAAAATTGTAATGGAGAATCTTTGTAAAATGCTTAGAATAGACGACCTTAGAGAGTGAGATATAGGAAATTTCAACATGAATTACCTGATATTTTACCAAAGTTAACCCTTTAATATTTGACAGATCAAGATTGAATCACTGTTTTTTATGGTTTATTAGTTTGATGCTGAAAATGTTGCTTTTATAAATACTATTTCATCTCATTTTGTACCATTTTCAGTTAGTTTATTCAATTTAAATTTTAAACGTACATACATACACCTATGATAAAATTATATATCGAAGAGATAAAATCTCAAAAACAAAAGATTGCAGTAACATTAGCCCTTATACTCGTTTCATATTCTATTTTCTTCTTCCTTCCGAAAAGTTCAATTAATTCCCTTACTCAAGAAGATGGTTTAATAGAATCCCTTACTGCCTTATTTTTTATCTCAAGTTCTATCATCTTCTTTTTTTCAAATCCAAAGCGAAATTTCTTTCTGTATTGTTTAGCATTGTTTTT
>CANGBH010000121.1 GCA_947451935.1 Chitinophagaceae bacterium | reverse complement strand
GATAAAACGACATTTTCAATAAATGGCGAGCCTTTTACCTCAGACTGAGTTCTGGGAATAGGCTTAAACAAGCTACATGAGCTCATCCCCACCAGAAATAAAATAAAAATCCGTTTTTTTATGATCACCTTACCTGTTAATTTATTTTTTATACCCCTAGTTGTGGAAAACCACTTCGGACTATTTCTGAAATATTCACGAAATTTGTTCTTTCCTCTTTCCCCGTTTTATGTCCAATTTTTCACATCTCCATGTCCATACACAATACTCACTGCTTGACGGTGCAGCTAGCATTGGAGCATTGTATAAAAAGGCTATGGAAGACAAGATGCCTGCGTTGGCCATTTCCGATCATGGCAATATGTTTGGTGTTTTTCAGTTTGTTGCTGAAGCCCATAAACATAAAGTAGATCCGAACGACAAAAATAGCGCTTTGAAAGTAAAACCCGTCGTAGGATGTGAATTTTACATTACAGAGAATAGGCATCGGAAAACATTTTCAAAGGAAGAAAAAGATCCAAGAAGACATCAAATACTACTAGCCAAGAATGATATAGGCTATAGAAACCTTGTGAAACTAACATCACTAGGCTTCATTGAAGGATTATACAGCAAGTACCCCCGTATCGACAAGGAATTGATTCATAAATACCATGAAGGATTAATTGCTACAACCTGCTGTTTAGGAGCCCTCGTACCTCAAACAATATTAACGAAGGGTGAGGAAGAAGCAGAGAATGAATTCAAATGGTGGCTGAATATTTTTCAAGAAGACTATTATGTAGAAATACAGCGACATGGCATGGAAGAGCAAGAGAAGGTAAATAAAGTCCTGCTCAAGTTTGCTAAAAAATACAACGTAAAGGTCATTGCTTCCAACGACTCACACTATGTTGATCAAAAGGATTTTAATGCTCATGATATTTTATTGTGCATCAATACGGGAGAAAAAGTAGCCACTCCTGCTGCACGAGAGTTTACGGATGATGATACGTTAACTCGCAACAAACGCTTTGCCTTTCCAAATGATCAGTTTTTCTTTAAGACCACTTCAGAAATGAAAGGTGTTTTCCATGATCTGGAAGAGGCCATCGACAACACCAATGAAATAGTTGACAAAGTTGAGATACTTGACTTAAAACGAGACATCCTACTCCCCCATTTTGTGGTCCCTAAAAATTTCAAAACACAGGATGAATACCTCGAACATATAACACAAGAAGGAGCAAGAAGAAGGTATGATGTCATGACTCCAGAGATTGAAGAGCGCATTGCCTTTGAACTCTTCACCATCAGAACGATGGGGTTTGCAGGATACTTTTTGATCGTTTCCGATTTCATCAAAGCAGGAAGAGATTTAGGCGTATTTATTGGGCCGGGGCGTGGATCAGCCGCAGGAAGTGTGGTAGCCTATTGCATCGGGATCACGAATATCGATCCAATGAAATACAATTTGCTATTCGAGCGTTTCTTAAACCCGGATAGAAAGTCCATGCCCGATATCGATACTGATTTCGATGATGATGGACGTCAAAAAGTAATTGACTATGTAGTAGATAAATACGGCAAGAATCAAGTTGCCCAAATCATCACCTATGGTACCATGGCCGCTAAAATGAGTATCAAGGATGTTGCCCGTACTATGGACTTGCCACTGCCCGAATCAAATACCCTTGCCAAGCTAGTTCCAGAAAAACCAGGCATCACCCTTAAGCGATTATTACATGCCCCTTTAGCCGGCGATGCAAGCCTAAAAGAAAAAGAATCCCTTAACAGCGATGAAATAGAAAATGCAAAAAAACTAAGGGAAATATATGAGGGGAACGATGTACGCAGTGCCGTTTTACATGAAGCAGAAATACTTGAAGGATCAGTACGCAATACAGGCATCCATGCAGCAGGTATCATTATAGCTCCCAAAGACCTTACAGAACTCTTGCCCGTTTGCATATCCAAAGACTCTCCTATGTGGGTTACACAAATTGAAGGGAGCATGATTGAAGATGCCGGTGTAATCAAGATGGACTTTCTAGGATTAAAAACACTCAATGTCATTAAAACATCGTTGGCGTTGATTAAGATGAACTATGGTATTGAAATTGATATCGACACCATCCCACTTACCGATGAAAAGACCTTCAAGCTTTATCAAAAAGGAGATACCATTGGAACCTTCCAGTTTGAGAGCGCTGGGATGCAAAAATATTTGCGGGATTTAAAGCCCGATCGATTCGAGGATTTGATTGCGATGAACGCATTGTATAGACCAGGGCCACTTGAATACATTCCGAACTTCATCAACAGAAAACATGGAAGAGAAGCCATTTCATATGACCTCGAGGAAATGGAAGAGTACCTTAAAGAAACCTACGGCATCACTGTTTATCAAGAACAGGTAATGCTTTTAGCACAAAAGCTAGGCGGTTTTAGCAAAGGCGATGCTGACGTATTGCGAAAAGCAATGGGTAAAAAACAAAAATCAGTATTGGATAAAATGAAAGGGCAATTCATTACCAATGCTTCTGCCCGCGGTTTTGCTGACGATAAACTTCAAAAAATTTGGACAGACTGGGAAGCCTTTGCACAATACGCCTTCAATAAATCACACAGTACCTGCTATGCATTCATAGCCTATCAAACAGCCTATTTAAAATCACATTATCCCTCCGAATACATGGCTGCAGTATTAAACCACGCCGGCTCTATCGAAAAAATAACCTTCTTCATGGAAGAATGCAAGCGCATGGGGTTAAGCGTATTGGGTCCAGATATCAATGAATCCTTGAAGGGATTTGCTGTAAATAAGAAAGGAGAAATTAGAATCGGACTAGGTGGATTAAAAGGGGTTGGTGAAGCGGCTGTAGAAACCATTATTGCAGACCGTGAAAAAAAGGGTCCGTTTGAATCTATTTATGATATGGTGAAAAGGGTGAATCAACGCACTGTAAATAAAAAATCATTGGAAAGTTTAGCCATGTCTGGAACCTTTGATTGCTTTCCCGCCTTGCACCGTGCACAATACTTTTTCCATCCTGAAGGAGATGCCTCTTCAGGCCTAGAAAAAATTATCCGATACGGAAGTATCTGGCAAAACCAATCGGATTCAAATCAAAACACTCTATTTGGGGATCTTTCTATTGTACAAGAAATACCACCGCCGCGTATTCCTGATTGCGCACCATGGTCACTCACTGAAATATTAGATAAAGAGAAGGAAGTAACTGGCATGTTCTTGAGTGGTCACCCCCTCGATCATTACCGATTTGAGCTCAAGCACTATGGCATTACACAGATTGGCGACTATAATGACTTTAAAGAAGTGATTGATCAACACCCTAATCCTGCACAAACCTTCAAATTAGCTGGGCTAGTGACCAGCTCACAGCATAAAATATCCCGTGCCGGGAAAAAATATGGAAGTCTGACTATTGAGGATTTCACAGGTCGTGTTGAAATCACCCTATTTGGGGATCAGTATGTTAAATTCTCCAACTATTTTACCGCTGGCACCTGTATCCATATAAAGGGAGGTTTTGAGAAATGGGAAAGCAGAAACGAATGGAATTTCAGGGTAAATGAAATCTGTTTGCTGGAAACCATAAAAAGAGCCTTTACAAGACAATTACAGCTCGTTATTCAACCCGGAACCATCACCCCATCTCAGGTTGAATTCTTTCAACAGAACATGAAAAAACATCCCGGAAGGAGTAGGCTTAAGGTGATCTTGGTGGACCAAATTGAAAAATTAAGGATTCAGATGAAGACGATCGAAAAAGGATTTGAAATGAATGACGAAATGGCTGATTTTTTAGAGAAATCCCCTGAAATCGAAGTGCAGGTTGACATACTCTGATCAATTTCAGACTCTTTTGTGAAAAGTAAAAAAATGGAACTAATTTTGTAAGAGTATTTATATAATTTTCATCTTCAATTTAATAAAATGGCAAAGGAATTTAACGACGCGAATTTTCAAACGGAAGTGCTTGATTCTGATAAGTTATCAGTGATTGATTTTTGGGCAGAATGGTGTGGACCATGCCGTGCAATAGGACCAGTGGTAGAAGAGCTATCTAAAGAATGGGAAGGAAAAGTAAATATTGGTAAAGTGAATGTTGACCATAATCCTCAACTTTCCATGAACTACGGCATCACTTCAATACCTGCAATCCTTTTCATTAAAGGTGGTGTTGTTGTTGATAAGCTAGTAGGCGCACAACCTAAAAATAGTTTTGTAAAAAAGATCGAATCTCATATTTGATTTAATCCTATACGTAACATAAAAAGAACCGCTGATTACACAGCGGTTTTTTTATGTGCTCTATTCGTCTGAACCAATAGATAAATACAATACTTTTGACCTGATTTTATCTCAATGAGCACCATTAGAAAACAAAGCATCTATTCTTCACTTTTTACCTATGCAGGCTTTGCTATTGGTGCATTTAATATTTTATACCTCTACCCTACTTTTTTTACACCAGAACAATTTGGATTAACACGAATCATCGGCGACATCGCACTCATATTTTCTACAAT
>CANGBH010000120.1 GCA_947451935.1 Chitinophagaceae bacterium | reverse complement strand
CGTGGTTCTGCTTCAACAGGGTTCAGAGCACCTACATTACACCAAATATATACCCAGTCAACCCAAGCCTCTTTTATTGGTGGCACCATCATCAACTCTGGATTATTCAACAACAAAAGCAAAGAAGCATTTCTTTTAGGCATACCTAGTCTTAAGCCAGAAAAATCAATCAACTATACCATTGGATTGGGCTTGAAGCCGAGTAAACAATTCAATATGACAATCGACTTTTATGATATTACAATCAGTGATCGAGTGGTGTATAGTTCATTCATCACGTCGAATGATCCCAATACAGAATTATACCGCATCCTGAATGGATCTGGCTTAGCGAGTGTGCAATTTTTCATCAACGGAATTAAAACCCATACTTCTGGTCTAGATCTAGTAGCCAATTATAAAAACATCAGAGCAGGTAGAGGAGAAATTGATTTAAACTTCGCTGGGAATTATACGTTGGAAAATAAGATGATTGGAAATCCTAAAAACCCACAAGCATTCATCGATGCTGGAACCAATATCATGAATGCACAAACTACTTCTTTGTTAACAGAGAGCAGACCAAAATACAAAGCCGTATTTGGAGTTGATTATAGGATAAGTAAACTCAGCTTCAGCCTAAACAATACATTGTTCGGCAAAACAAAATTCCAGGACCTCGACAATGGAGTTAGTTATAAAAGCATGAATATCTTATTGAATCCATCAGATGCCAACGACCCACTCAATAGTCGTAATGCAATGAACGACATGAAACAAGTGTTTAGTCCTGCTGTACTAACAGACCTTAACACATCCTATGAGCTTACTAAAAAATTAAATCTTTCATTCACCATCAACAACATTTTTAATGTGTTGCCGAAATGGGATTTAGTAGCATTGAATTCAAATGGACAAAAAGCCATTGATGATAGCCAAGCAAAAGATTTACTCAAAGGGTTTTTGATGTTTAGTGGTCGATACAGAATCTTAGGTTACAACGGCTCTCAGTTCAGTCAGTTGGGTACGATGTTTTCAGCTTCGTTGAGGATGAGTTTTTAAGTTGAACGCTTTGTGCTTCGCACCGCTGAACGCTGGACGCTAGACGCTGATCGCTTAGCGCTAATACTAGTGGCTAATTATAATCAACTAGCGTAAAGCGTCCAGCGGTGCGAAGCACACAGCGTCAAGCGTTTCCAGCGCAAAGCGTCCAGCGCCAAGCGCTCAGCGGTGCGAAGCACACAGCTTCAAGCGATTCATCAATGACTAGCCAGATAAGTAATTTCAGATTGAGCTAAAGCACGGTTGTAGATGCGGATGTCATCTAGTTTACCCGACATAAACTGAATACCTCGTACACCCCCAATTTTTAAACTCACTAATTGATTAATCATCGGAATTGTGAATTGATTTCCAAATACATTATAACCAGAGTCCAATCCATCTATATAAAATGTAATAATATTACCACTAACTACAGCAACTATATATTGCCATTTGTTGAAGGAAATTTCCTGATTTGAAAATTTATACTCCATCTGTGCTCCATTATCATTTCTTCTTCCGGAAAGTATTTTATTTAATTCGGTTGGAGAACCCCCAGGGCCGTAATAAAATGAATATGATAAATTGTAAGACCAATTACCATTTAATTCTTTAGTCAAAATTGTATGATAATTATTTGAAGCACCATTATCATAAACCCATGCAGCCATTGTAATGTCACCAACAATTGATAAAGTCTTTGAATCTGGTACTTCTATAAAAGAACTTATTCCATTGAAACTGTAAGCCCTATTCGCATTCCCAAATCGATCAGTCGTCAATGTAGCTCCATTCACTGTCCCATGATTTCCATTTCCGCTGCTATCACCCGCGTTACCTGTGAAAGGATAATAAGCCACCAATCCATCGGATAATGTAGGTGGTGCTGCATTCAATAGAGCCAGTATGGCATTTAATTGTTCGAGCAATGAAGCATATTGCTGATTAAGCAGAATAAGCTGGGCGTTTATAGCAGCAATATTTGCATTGGCAGTAGTTAAAGACAATGTAAGCGCATCAATCTGTGTTTGAATACCGGTGAGTTTCAACTTGATTGAATCTACAGACTTACTGAGGTTATTTAAGTTTGTATTGGTATTACCAAGTGCTGTAGCCAATGAATCTGATCGCTGTTGTAATTCTGTTACCAATGCTTTAAGATCATTAATGTCTTTTGAATAATCTACTGGCTCTTTGTAACACGAAAATACTGAACACAATAGAGCTAAACCAATGCAGATAACCATGATGTTGGGACGTTGCATACTATTAATTTTAAGTGAATTTGGGATTAATAACCTACTTAATTCACGAATATGTGCCCAACTAGTATACAAAATAAGTTATACTGATAAATGAGTTTAATTAATATATGATATTGAAATAGAAATTATTACATATTATGTTATTTAATAATTACATAAAGAGTATTTTAATCATACTTTAAAATTGGTTTACTATTTGCAAAAGAAACGAACTTCCCGATATGAGACTATTAATCAGCGTAATTCTTTTGCTATTTACTGAAGAAATTAATGCCCAAAAGTTAGTTATTGAAGATGAAAATTTATTGAATTTCTTAAGCAGTAAAAACTACTCTGTAACCTCAATTACCAGTAACAATAACTCGAAATATCCATTTCTACATATTGATAACGATTATCTAAGAAACAATGGTCAAGTCCTTTTAAAAAACTCCAAAGGGCTTTTTATATTGATTGATGGTTCAGGCAGAGTGTATAAAAATTTCACAAAAGACAGTAATAAAATAGAATTTAGAAGAATTGATTCAACGCAATTTTATGGATATAATAGTGCCACTATATTTTTCTCATATAACGACACTTTATTTTCTTTCGGCGGTAATGGTTTTTGGAGAAGAAATGGTCAACTTCGTTACTATGATGAACTGAGCCAAGAGTGGAATATTGAAAAAATTGATAAAGAAATTCCAACTACAGATTTAATCTACTTCCAAGATCAAAAAGAAAAATCTATCTCTTACTTAAAGTGGCCATTCATTGATGAAGCAACTGGTACAAAATTTAACAACTACATAATTATAAAATTAGACCTAGCAAAAAAACAAAATAAAGAGCTTGGTTTTTTAAACAAAGGAATTTCAAGTTTATTTCTAGAAAATCCAAATTATTTCTTTGTTAATATTCCTGATTTAAATGGAACTTTTATAAGTTTTAATAGACAAAATCAGTACTTGATTAATTATAATGCGAATGAGGTGTATAGTTTGACTAATAAAAATATTAATGATTTTTTGCATGGTAATTCAAATGGCATGAAAATATTAAACGCATTTGCCATAAAAGATACTGTCTACTTCACTAAATCCAACGACAGCACCTACAAACTATACTCCTTCCCGATTTCGATGAAGGACTTTGTGAAAGAGCCTTATCCACTTTATGAACCCTTTGAAGATGAAAGCAAAAAAACATACTTATACATTGGCGGGTTATTTATGCTGCTCATCGGCGGATCAGTTTTCTTCGTGAAAAAAAGAAAACAAAAAACAACGTCAACCAGTATTGAACCCACCACGACAGTCTTCAAAAAAGAAGACAACGGAATAGACTTCAATCCATTGGAATTGGAACTCATCACAAAAATGATTGAACAGTCCGCACGTGGAAATCACTTCTCCGTAGAAGACATCAATACCTCACTAGGCCTCAACCGAAAAACACTGGAGATTCAAAAAAAGATCAGAACAGAAACCATCAACAGAATCAACCACAAATTCAAAATCAAATACAACCTCTCCATCGACCTCATCGAACGCATCCGCTCCGAAGAAGACCGAAGGTATTATAAGTATATGATTAGTGGGGAGAACAGCAAGGTGATTAAGAATTGACGCTGAGGGCTTCGCGCCGCTGAACGCTAGACGCTGGACGCTGGACGCTGATCGCTTAGCGCTAAACTAGTGGCTAATTATAATCAACTAGCGTAAAGCTTCCAGCGCCAAGCGGTGCGAAGCACCCACAGCGTCAAGCGCTCAGCGGTGCGAAGCACACAGCGTTAAGCGTTAAGCGTCAAGCGGTGCGAAGCACACAGCGCTCAACGCAGCTCCCCCACCGCCTTTTCAACCTGTGCAGTTGGTGGCATATCAGTTTGGGTTAGTATGCTTAGCAAAGCACTATAGATACCATATAATTCAGGTTGTTTGCCCATTGTTTTCTTCTTGCCTTCATAACATATCATCGAAAGATCATGCTGACGCTGTAAATCTTTAAGCGACGTTTTTACCCTTGGGTCCATCACTACTTGAAGGGGTTGTTCATACTGCTGTCCATTTACGCTCAAACGTACTTTATACATGCCCGGCATCACCCATGGCGTATTGAATTCTGCTGCAGTATTATGCACCACCGCAGAGATAGGATACGCAGGTGATTCATTCAATGGCGCATAACGCATGTCCCATAAAAAACGCTGTGCGCCGGCTTTTGATGACAACAACTGCTGTGGACGAATCCAATACAATGGAATATTAACAGGCGGTATAGTGTACAATGTATCGGT
>CANGBH010000119.1 GCA_947451935.1 Chitinophagaceae bacterium | reverse complement strand
CCGCTCAATAGGAAATGATTAAAAACAATAAAACTCAATATATTTCATCACAGAAAAACGAAGGTTTTTGGCGCCATTTGAATTTTTATCAATAAATTCAGTTAATTAAAATGGGTAGATTTATTCAACTCTTTTCGCCAAAAATTTTTCGACAAAATCATTCATCATTTCAAAAACATAATTCATTGAAAAAGTTTATCACATTAATTTTCGCCATTACATTTATCTCTACGTCATTCATCTATGCACAGAATAAAGTAGATGCAGAAGCCCGTATTAAAGAGCTTGGTATTCATTTGATAACGCCAACACCACCAATTGCAAATTATGTGAAAGCAGTACGTGTTGGAAACCTTGTATACTTATCAGGACATGGTCCTGATAAACCAGAAGGCGGACAAGTTATTGGAAAAGTTGGCGCTGAAGTAACCTTAGAACAAGGAAGAGAAGCAGCAAGGCTCACCGGCATCTCATTGCTATCAACACTTAAAGGTGAAATAGGTGATTTGAATAAAGTAAAACGCATCGTAAAATTATTAGGCATGGTAAACTGTATCCCTACGTTTGATATGCAGCCTAAAGTAATCAACGGCTGTTCAGATTTATTGGTAGAGGTTTTTGGTGAGAATGGAAAACATGCACGATCTGCAGTTGGTGTAGGTTCACTACCAGGAAACATTGCAGTAGAAATAGAAATGATTGTTGAAATCAAAGAATAAGATAAAGAGTAAAGAACAATAACTCTTGTAGATTCTAGCAAAGAAGTTGCACGTTTCTCTTCAGGAATAATTCAAATCGGTCAATTTTTAAAAACAAGCAAACTACCTCTTGTATGAAAAGAAGAAATATTTTAAAAGGTCTTACACTATTGCCCTTAACCGGAATGTTGGCTCCCATCAAGTCACTTTTTGCTGGCACCAAAGTGGATAAAATCAATCCATTGACTGCATCAGCTGAATTTGGCATGGCACCATCCATATTCGAAACCATTGGTGTTGAACCCATCATCAACTGTCGTGGTACATTCACCATCATTGGTGGATCTATTGAACGTCCAGAAGTTCGCGCTGCCATGGAAGCTGCTTCCAAAAATTTTGTACAATATGATGAATTAGCAGACGGAATCGGAAAACGCCTCGCAGAAATCACAGGGGCTGAATGGGGAATGGTTTCTGCTGGTTGTGCTGCAGGGATGAAGCATGTAACAGCCGCCTGCCTCACAGGAGGTAACCCTGAAAAATTAATTCGCATTCCAGACCTTACCGGCTTTGATAAAACGGAAGTCATTATTCCAAGATCTTCTCGAAATACGTATGATCACTCAATCCGAAATACCGGAGCCAAAATAATTAACGTTGACTCTATGCAAGAATTGGAGAGCGCCTTCAATTCACAAACTGCTATGATTTATATTATGGCATACGACGAATCTCAACCAGGTCAACCCATGTCTCTTGAGAATATTGTTAAAGCGGCAAAGCCACACAATGTTCCAATTTTAGTTGATGCAGCCGCAGAAGTGCTTACCATTCCAAATATTCACCTACAACGCGGTGCAGACCTAGTAGTGTATAGTGGAGGTAAAGCAATTTGCGGACCACAATGCGCTGGGTTGATCCTTGGTCGTAAAGACATTCTGATGTCTGCATGGCAAGCAAGCTCTCCTCACCATGGACCAGGCCGTGACAATAAAGTTGGACGTGAAGAAATGATGGGTATGTTGGCAGCAGTTGAAGCATGGACAACACGCGATCACGCTGGCGAATGGAAAACATGGCTTTCTTGGTTGGACAGCATTGCAAAAAAACTATCAACCATAAGTGGCGTAACAACGTCCATTTTTGAACCAACAGAACTCTCTAATAAATCACCTGTCCTCACTGTTTCATGGGACCCAGAACAATTCAATCTTACTGGCGATGAAATGGCTGAAGAACTCGGTAGAAAAAAACCAAGGGTTGCTATTGGCAGTGGATTCAGCAATGGAAAAACATCCATCAACATCACAACTGGACAAATGCAGCCAGGTAATGAAAAAATTGTTGCCGATCGTATCTATGGTGTACTCACTCAAAAACGTTCACCTAAAAACACCACTGTTGAAAAACCATCTGCTGATCTGAATGGAAGTTGGGATGCTACCATACAATTCTTCAGCAGCACTAGCCAACATAACCTTTTCATACAACAAGATGGCAAATGGATCAAGGGATCTCATAAAGGTGACTTCTCCACTAGAGAACTTATGGGAACCATTGAAGGTTCTACCATCAAATTGCGTAGTGTAGATCGCCATACGGCAGACAACATTACATTTTTATTCTCTGGCACGGTTTCAAATGATGCGTTTGAGGGATCAATCTATATGGGTGAATACCGCACTGCAAAATTCACTGCTAAACGCAGTACATTTAAAATGAAGCCTCAGGATATTGTAATCCCAGGTGGTCCACCACTCGCAACCTAATGATGATATAACAATTTAGATCTTCATAAATAATTCAATCGAAAGAGTATGTATCAACATACTTTTTCGATTTTAAAATCAATTAACTCACCTTGCTATGTCAAATTTTACCAAATCCCTCCATGCATATAGCACTCGCTATCAGTATCTCATTGTACTAATTGCTTGTCTATGGTCCTTCAGCACGGCACATGCACAGCAAATAGATATTTTGCTAAAGGGCGGTCATGTTATTGACCCAAAGAATAAGATTGATGAGCAAATGGATGTAGCCATTATAAAAGGCAAAATAGCACAAGTTGCTAAAGATATTCCTGCTACCAACGCCAAGCAGGTAATCGACGTAAAAGGTCTTTATGTAACGCCTGGCATAATTGATATGCATGTACATGTATTCAACGGCAATGACTTAGGTTCATACATCGCCAATGCACAAACAAGTGTATCAGCCGATGCATTCACCTTTCGCGCTGGGGTTACGACAGTTGTCGATGCAGGATCATCAGGGTGGAGAAATTTTAGGCAGTTTAAACAACAAACGATTGACAAATCCCAAACACGTGTACTGGCATTGCTCAATATTGTTGGTAATGGCATGGTTGGCCGCTTTGAAGAACAAGACACGTCAGACATGAATCCGCAGCAAGCTGCGTACATGATAAAAAAATTATTTCCAGAGATTATTGTTGGAATAAAATCAGCTCACTACTGGGGTGGCTTCACTCAAGTCGATCGTGCTGTTCAAGCGGGCATCCTAGCGAATGTGCCGGTGATGGTTGACTTTGGAGAACATAATCCACCCAACTCGATAGAATCTTTGTTCATGGAACACCTTCGCCCAGGCGATATGTTTACTCATACATTTTCCTACGGACCAGCGGGACGTGAAACCATTGTCGATGAGAATGGAAAAGTGAAACCATTCGTATTTGCCGCTCAAAAAAGAGGTATAGTTTTTGATGTAGGCCATGGTGGAGGTGCTTTTTCATGGAGGCAAGCAGTCCCAGCATTTCAACAAGGCTTTAAACCAAATGTAATTAGCACCGACTTGCATGCAGAAAGTATGAATAGTGGTATGAAAGACATGAGCAATGTAATGTCGAAATTCCTAACCATGGGAATGAGCATACAAGAAGTCATTCTGCGCTCAACTTGGAACCCAGCCAATGCAATCAAAAGGCCTGACCTTGGAAATTTAAGTGTAGATAGCGATGCAGACGTAACCGTTTTCAATATCCGTAAAGGAGATTTCGGATTCCTTGATATCAGAAAAACGGCACTCAAAGGCAATCAAAAACTTGAAGCTGAATTAACGATTCGTGCAGGTAAAATTGTATGGGACTTAAATGGTATCAGCGCACCATCATGGGAAGATGAATTGAAAAATAAAAAATGAGAACTCCGTTAATTGTATCCCCCATTTTTGTTCTTCATACCAAGAAGATCTACAAATGTTTTTTGGCAACTGCGTTCACTTTCATTGCAAACTTTACCCTTGCACAGCAATACGATCTCTTACTCAAAGGTGGCCATGTCATCGATGCAAAAAACAACATCAATGCTATAAAAGATATTGCCATAAAAGACGGAAAAATTGCGGAAGTCAACGACAATATATCAACATCCACATCTAAAAAAACGATTGATGCAACAGGACTTTATGTTGTTCCAGGTTTGATCGATATTCATACCCATGTTTTTGTAGGAAGCAAAGCCAACACATTTGCAGATGGAGTGAACAGTGTATCTCCGGATGATTTTAGTTTTAAAGCTGGTATCACAACAGTTGTTGATGCAGGAACATCCGGTTGGCATAATTTCGCGCAATTCAAAAGTCAAGTTATCGATGTATCTCAAACACGCATACTAGCCTTTCTAAATATTGTATCAGATGGCATGGATGGGAAGCCAATTAAAGATGACTTCAGCAACGTCAATATAGATTCTGTTGCTAACACGATTCAACAATATAAAGATATCCTAGTCGGTGTAAAAATAGGACACTATGAAGGGGCTGATTGGACACCTTTCAACAGCGCATTACAAGCGGCAACAAAATCAAACACTCCCCTATTCGTTGAATGTCACCTACCTAAATATACCTTAGAAGAACAGTT
>CANGBH010000118.1 GCA_947451935.1 Chitinophagaceae bacterium | reverse complement strand
TTTGATTGAATCGACCGAAACGCTTTGTTGATATTTCGGTATAAAAGAAATATATCTAGTTTAGCATCTAGGCTTTTGATCAAGCCTAGATTGATGGCTTTATTGAATTGTTGATCTACCGCCATTTCTCCGAATAGAAAAACTTTTTTTGTGTTGAGTGAAAAATCAACACTGCTATTCTGCCAATGATTGGTATTGATGGCATAATAATTATAGGGTATATTCCTTTTTTTTATGGGATAATCGAAGCCTGTATAAAGATGATTAATCCCAATGTTTAATTCATGAAACTGCATGCTTGCTCTGCCTCCGATTATTTTTTCCCTTATAGCATTTTTGTCTGCAATGGTTGAAGTGCTATTATGTAGTCCGGATGTTTGAAATGCGCTTATATACATAGAAGGCTGGTATGTCGTAGAGTCTGTAATTATAGTAGCATCAATTTTTTCTTTTCCTGCAAAAAGGGTTAGGTCAATATTTCTTTTAGTTAATGTCATGCTTATGCCTCGGTGATATCTATTTTCATCAGATCCTGTATGAGGCCTAATTATTTCTGCTTGTCTGTATCCTCCTATGATATTGTTGCTTTTGCCAAACGCATATCCTTGCCATTGGAGTAAACCTTGCCCTACGCACACTAGGTAATCTCCTATAATTAATGTTTTTAAAACTCCTTTGTTTTTTATCATGCAATATCCACTCATATGGTCTGCCCAGTTTTGCTCGCCCGCATCTTTTTCTATTGTAGCTCCCCAACGGACCGTATGATTGTTCTTAAAAGAATATCTTATTAATTGTTTATATCCTTTCTCTTTATCGTTATTGCTATTAAATGTGGTCGACGACCCTTTTTGTATTCCTGAGCTTGTCCACCCTGTTCGATATAAAATAAGGTGTTCCCCTGTTTTTATCTCTTGTTTTAATGTTGGTATTAATTTTTGATCAGATTCAATATATAGATTGGGTATTGTTTTTCTAATGGTTTGTGTGTCCCAATAGGGGATAGCTTGTAACTCAAGTAGATTAATAAACGGCCCCATCGTTTTTCTGTACACTAAAAATTGGTTGATTTGAATGGGCGTTAGCAACCGAAGTGAAAATAATTCTGTTTCATTTATTTTGTTGATGTTGAATGAATGAGTTCTTTCTTGAAGTGGCTGCTCATTAGGGTTTTGTACTGTTGGATCGTCGTTATTTATCCCATTTTCAATGTCAACCTCATTCTCTTCACTCTCGATTTGAGAAAATCCACCAACCGAAATAAGAAGTAGGTAAAAAATAAAGAGAAGGGCTTTGGCTTTTGTCTTAAAAATCATGTGTTATGCTTATGCCTGAAGAAAATCCAAGATAGGAGTGAGACGAAAAAGCTAATGACAGGTTTTCTTTTTTTATTTTCCATCCCAATACAACAGATCCCATATTCAGCGGTGGTGATATGCCAGCTTTTAATCGGAAGAGTTCATTGATTTTCCAATCAATAGTTGGTATTACCAATATTGGTTTATCACTTTCTTTAATAAACTCACAGATTGCATAGAGGTATTGATTGATTTTTTTTCCAATCCCTGTTTGAATTACATAATACCCGGGTAGCTGGCTGTTTTTAAATTTCCTCAAAAAGCGGTTATTGCTGATGTGAATTCCTATGCTCGTGTTATTTGGCAGTTGATATAGTAAACCGGCTTGATAGCCTATTCGTGTCATGGATATTCTACCGGGCCATGTTGTTTTTGCCCCTTCGAGTCTCACGCCAATACCAAAGTTTTCAGATAGACGCATACCGTAGCCAATATTCAATGTGGCCGAAGTAAATCCATTGCTTCCTCGCAACTGCCCTCCAAAACTTATTCCTCCTTTTTCAGTTGGTAAAATAAAAGCAAACCGCATATTGTTCATCGCTTTTACCATGAATCTATTTTCGACATAGGCGCCTAATTGGCTTTTCAACGCGAAGGCAGAGGAGGCTATTAACTGGCAGGAGGCAAAGAGCTCTTTTTCATCTACCTCATAAGCGCTGGTACTAAGTGAGGCTATGGGCCTTAGCTCGCTGTTAATTTGAGCTCGCGTATAGTGAGCTAGTAACGTTAGCATGAGCATTACGCAGTTTTTCATGATGCAAATATGCATTTACGCTATGCCAGTATCCATGTTGAAAACATCCTATTTTGATGTCATTTTCCTGCTGTAACTTTGTGGTATGAATTTGCTAGACGGGAAAATTGTATCGCAAGCGGTTAAAGACCGACTTAAAACACATACCGAGGAACGGTTATTGCAAGGGAAAAAAGCACCACATCTGGCTGCTATTTTAATTGGTAACAATGGTGCCAGTGAAACATATGTTGCATCAAAGGTTAAATCATGTGCCGAAGTTGGATTTACATCAACACTGATCAGACTTGAAGAATCTATTTCAGAGCCGGAACTTCTTTTTAAGCTTAATGAATTGAATGAAGATTTCGATGTTGATGGAATACTGGTTCAACTCCCGTTACCAAAGCATATCTCAGAACAAAAAGTTATCGAAACCATACATCCATCAAAAGATGTTGATGGATTTCATCCGGAAAGTGTAGGAAGGATGGTTCAAGGACTTCCTGCTTTCTATCCAGCTACACCTTATGGGATATTGTTGATGTTAGAGCATTATAATATTGAAACAAAGGGAAAGCATGCTGTAGTAATTGGTCGAAGCAATATTGTAGGAAGACCAATAAGCATCATGTTGAATAAAAATGAATATCCCGGTAATTGCACAGTAACAGTGTGCCACTCCCATACACATAACTTGAAAGAAATTTGTTTACAGGCTGATATCATTATTGCTGCTTTAGGTAGACCTGAATTTTTAAAGGGCGATATGGTGAAAGAAGGCGCTGTGATTGTGGATGTTGGAATCACACGTGTTCCTGATGCCTCAAAAAAATCTGGATTTGCCATCAAGGGAGATGTTGACTTTAATGATGTGGCTCCCAAGAGCAGTTATATAACTCCTGTTCCAGGAGGCGTTGGTCCAATGACCATTGCAGCACTTATGATGAATACTTTTAAAGCATGTGCTGCCAAAGATTAACCTATGCAAGAAACATCTTCTCCTTCCTTGCCTTTGATGGAGCATTTTTATACACTTCAAGGGGAAGGACGCTATAGCGGGCAAGCTTCTTATTTTATAAGACTCGGTGGATGTGATGTAGGATGCACTTGGTGTGATGTTAAAGAAAGTTGGGATGCTGCCAAACATCCACAAGTAGTTACCGAGGATATAGTGAATTTTGTACGCGATTCAGGATCACCTATTGCAGTCGTTACAGGTGGTGAACCGTTAATGCATAACCTAAGCGTGCTAACAAATCAGTTGAAATCTATTGGTGTAAGAACTCATATCGAAACATCTGGTGCTCACCCCTTATCGGGATCATGGGATTGGATTTGTCTTTCTCCTAAAAAATTTAAAGCACCTCTTGATGAGGTGATAAAAAAAGCGAATGAGCTGAAAGTGGTAATCTATAATAAGTCTGATTTTGAATGGGCTGAAAAATTTGCTGCACTAGTCCCTCAAGACTGCCTACTCTATCTTCAACCTGAATGGAGCAAAGCATCTGCCATGAACCCACTCATTGTATCCTATATTAAAGATAATCCCAAATGGATTTTTTCAATTCAGTCGCATAAATTTTTGGACATTCCATAGCGCAAAGCAGTTTGAATAGCTTTTAACATACGAATAGGCATTCGGGTTAGAAAAATCAATTAACTTTATTTTGCATGAAAAGAAACCTCCTTTTATCTATTTTATTAATAGGTACTCAAGCACTCGTAGCTCAGCAATATAATCCTGCTAATGTTTCAAAAAAAGCAGTGGCGTTGTATGAAAAAGCCATGACAAGCGCCGATGATTCGCGTTATCAAGAAGCGTTGGGTTTTATTGAAGAAGCAATAAAAATCTATCCTTCATATGTGGATGCTATTTTATCCAAAGCAGGAATACTTGGAGAAATAAAAAGATATTGTGAAGCAGTAGAGGCATATGAGACGGCTTTGGCGGCAGACCCTGAATACGCAAAAGAATATTATTTACCTTATTCAATAAATTTAGCGGGCAAGGGCGACTTTGAAAAAGCGCTAACGGCAGTTAATGTTTTTTTAAATCAACCAGGCCTAAACGAAACCTCCAAAAAAGCAGGGGAGTATCGTAAGAAGAATCTTTTATTTGCTATAGATTATAAAAAGTCTAACGCATACGATCAAACTTTAAAAGTTGTTAATGCTGGAGATGCGATTAATTCATCCGTATCAGAATATTTTCCTTCTTTAACCATTGATGGTAAAAGATTGATTTTTACACGAAGAGTGAATAATAGTAATGAAGATTTTTATTCTACCGAATGGTCTGCGAATAATTGGACAGTTTCTCAACCTTTGGTTGGGTCAATCAATACTCCATTAAATGAGGGTGGCCAGCAGGTTTCGCAAGATGGGAAATGGCTAATATATGTTGGTTGTAATTTTCCTGATAGCCATGGTGGGTGTGATATTTATTTATCTACGTTAACGTCTGGCACATGGGGTGCTCGTGAAAACCTAGGCACAGCCATCAATTCTGAATT
>CANGBH010000117.1 GCA_947451935.1 Chitinophagaceae bacterium | reverse complement strand
CCAATAAGAAAGGTTATCAAAATACCGATATAAAAACCTTTGTTTAGTTCCTCTTGATTTAATAAAATCAACGTGAACATAAGAAGCAAATTAATAGGCGTTGTCTTAGCAAAAAATGAGGTGTCGAAATAAATCATTCCTATTCCGCCAGCAACATGAATGAGTAATAACAGAAAAATGGACAAGATTAATATTCTAGTACTTCTGCTATTGCTTATCCAAAATGATTTATGTTCCATGTACACTTAAATATAATTATCAGTTGTAAAAATAGTTCAATAATAAATCCGCCCTAGCTATCCTCACTTTTTCTAATTAACTCAGCTACTATTTTTGCTCCTTTTAAGCAAAGAGGAATACCTCCACCTGGATGAACGCTTCCCCCTGCAAAATAAAGTCCATTAATATGAGACGAAAAATTGGCATGCCTCAAAAAAGCAGACCATATCGAATTTGAGCTTGTTCCATACAATGAACCCTGGAATGAATCTGTTCTCTGTTGAATCCCATTGGGCGTAAGAACTTCCTCCACCTCGATATAGTCGTTCAACTCTACATTCAACATTCGATTTAATTTTTTCATGACTGATGCTCTTATCTCATCAATTTGATCTTCTGAATACTTAACGTCAGATGCTGGTGCATTCACCATAACGAACCAATTCTCCTTTCCTTCCGGAGCATGCCCAGACTCCATCTTAGAAGTAATATTGATATATATTGTTGGATCAATATAGTAGCGCTTCAAATCAAATAGATGACCGAATTCAGCTTTATAATCTGCACTAAAAAAAATATTATGCAAGTGCAAATCAGGAAATGTTTTTTTCAATCCCCAATAGAAAATTAATGCGCTACTGCTTCGTTCATGTTGTAGCACTTTATCTGCTGCCTGTTTATCTTTTATGAGATTTTTGTAGGTATAATAAGCATCGACATTGCTAACTACAATATCTGCTTGATTAAATTCTCCTCCTGACACTGTCCCTTTCACGGAGCCTCCTTCTATTATAATTTCCTCAACAGCTTTTCCGAGATTAAATTTCACCCCTTTACTTTGAGCTAGTCTAGTTAACGCATCAGGAATAGATATCATTCCACCAAGAGGATAAAAAGTTCCTTCATTTTGCTCAAGATGTGGTATTAAACTTAGCATGCCTGGAGCCTTGTATGGATTACTGCCATTGTATGTTGCAAATCGATTGAAAATTTGGACGGCCTCAGGTGTGGCAAACCGTTTGCGATTGAACTTATCTAACGTATTGAATAAATAAGATAGTTTAATGGTTTTCAACGCTATCAAAACCCTAGGATGAAACCAAGTAGAAAAACGATGAAGTGAAAAGTTTAAAAAAATACTTCCGACTTTCTCATAAACACGCTCAGCGTTTTTTAAATACCGAATTATATTATGAGCAGGCTCTCCAGTCTTTTGATTCATTTCAGCTGCAAAATCCTCAGGATTAGTAAAAGCACTAATTCGCTTACCGTTTTCAAAGTGGTACTTACACGCGATATCAACTTTAGAGTATTGGAAATATTCCTCAATTGGCTCTTTAGCAAAAGCAAACAGTTCCTCGATATTAATTGGCTGAGTAAAGAGTGAAGGACCTGCATCAAACTTGAATCCTTGCTTTTCAATTAAATACATCTTTCCACCAGCAACATCATTTTTCTCAAAAACTTCCACATCATACCCCATGACTGCCAGCCGTATTGAAGTGGCAATGCCAGCAATACCGGCACCAATGATGATAACTTTTTTATTCCGTATCATTTACGTTATTGCCTTTTTCAAGAAAATCATATAACATGGGAAATGCAATATGAAACCAAGCGGTATATTTTTTGGGGTGACTTATTAATTCATTTTTGATATCATGCATAGTTCTAAAGCAAAAATCTCCTACCTCATCTGGATTAATCTCTACTAATCCATCATAATCACCTATGAGTACATGATCATATTCATATTCAGTTAACTCATTATCCAATGCAGCCTTATAAATAAAATGAAAAATAGGTTTCACATCAGTTGTGAATCCCATCTCTTGAAAAAGTCTTCGCTTGGCTGCATCAACAATTGTTTCACTTGGATATGGATGACTACAGCAACTATTTGTCCATAAACCCCCACTATGGTATTTACCCAATGCCCTTCTTTGCAACATCATTTCACCTTGAGAGTTAAATATAAATACACTAAATGCTCTATGTAGTAATGACTTACGGTGTACTTCCATTTTCTCCATCAACCCAACCTCATTGTCTTGCTCATCCACCAATACAATCAGTTCTTCATTAGTATAACTCATAAGAATCGATTATAACGATTTGGTTAAGGCATTTACAATATCGCTACCAATTGGACTCACCCCAGGATCAAAATAACCAATTAGTCTTCCCTCTTCATCGATGATGTACTTTGAAAAATTCCAGGCAGGCGCTTCTTTGTTCCATCCATTTTGATCAGGACTTGAGAGCCACTTATAAAGAGAATGTTGCTCATTCCCTTTGATTACAGAGCTCTTCATGGCAATTGGGAAAGAAACGCCATAATTTTTTTTACAAAATGCAGCAATATCTTGGTCGCTTCCTTTCTCTTGCTTTTTAAAATCATTTGCAGGGAATCCTATAATCATAATTTTCCCTTTCTGTTGATCATACAAGGATTGTAGCTCTTCATATTGTCCGGTATATCCACAATCACTTGCTGTGTTTACTATTAATATTTTTTTCCCTTTCCACTGCTTAAGCGTAATAGTATCTCCACTATTCAAGATTATTGGAATTTCATAAATTGAAGTATGTGGTTGTTCTACTGTTGTTGAAATAATTTTTCTATTGTTGACTCCAAAAAAACGAGTAACCTTAGTCAATACAGGATAAAATGCCTTAAGCATGGATTGCCTTGAACTCATATTTCTAGTTTGTGTTTTCGAAGAAGTTGAACAACCGCAACCATACATAATGATAAATACAATGCCTAGTAGAATTATACTAAGTGTCGCTATTCGCTTACGCATATCAGGTTATTTTAAAAATAGTTTTTAATAGCTTCACTTTATTACCAAAAGGAGCGTACCATATTGGCACGTCAAACCAGGACTTTGAATGCATGACAGCTTTGGGGCGAGTAAAATTTTCGAATCCATATTTTCCATGATACTGTCCAGTTCCACTTGGCCCAACACCTCCAAAAGGAAGATTAGGATTACCCAGATGGATTAACCCGTTATTGATACAACATCCTCCAAACCGAAGTCTGGAAATATAAAAATCAGAAACCTTCTTATCGTCAGCATAGATATACAATGACAACGGAAACGGATTTTTTTCAACCCAGCCTACAACTTCATCTTGATTTTCATATGAAACTATAGGCAAAATTGGACCAAAAATTTCTTCTGTCATAACATGATCTTGAATAGAAACTTGATCAAGTATAGTTGGCTCAATGTAGAGATCATGCTCACTATGTGTACCGCCAGAAATGATTTTACCATCTTTCAAAAAAGAAATCAATTTTTGAAACCGCTTTGAGTTTATGATTCTTCCATAATCAGGACTTTGCGAAGCATCACTACCTAGCATATTCTTAAAATTCAATTTCAATTTCTCAATCAAAATATTTTTTATACTGCTATGCACCAATACATAATCAGGAGCAACACATGTTTGACCTGCATTCATGAGTTTACTCCATGCAATTTTTTTTGCAGCATAATCGATGTTTGCAGAGGCATCAACAATACATGGACTTTTACCTCCAAGCTCCAATGTAACTGGAGTAAGCTTTTTAGCAGCTAATTCCATTATTTTTTGTCCAACCGATGTACTTCCAGTAAAAAAGATATGATCGAATCTAAATCCTTCGAGAAGCGAAGGGATAACTTCAGCACCAACACCTTGAACAACTGCAATATACTTGGCTTCAAAATTGGTTGAAATAATATGTTCAATCAGCGTTGCAGTATGAACTGCCTCTTCCGATGGTTTTAAAATAATAGTATTTCCACCTGCAATGGCACTAATCAAGGGTGCAAACAATAATAAAAATGGATAGTTCCATGGGCCAATGATCAATACTGTTCCAAGTGGATCACGATAAATCTTACTTGAAGAAGGAAAAAACATGAGTGGCGTAGAAACCGATTGAGGAGCAGACCATTTCTTTAAATTAGAAATAGCAAAGTCAAGCTCCTTTAATACTTGCCCAACTTCTGACCCAAATGCTTCAAATGAAGATTTATGCAAATCCTTAAATAAAGCTGTTTCAATTTCTTGTTCATTAGCCAGAATGGTAGACCTTAATTTCTTTAACTGTTGAACCCTAAATGATAATGGTCGAGTGCCGCCCTCATCAAAATACTGTTTTTGATGTTGACAAGTCTGAACAATATTGGGATGAGTAACAATAGAACTTTGCATAGGAATTCACTTAAATCAAGTAATAAACGAACAATATATAGGAAAGATAGTTCATTTATGCCCTGAAAAAAAGAGATCATATCATTATAAACCCAACCTCAAATAATCTAATTACACTACCCATAAACTAATGTAAAACTGCAATCATACTAATTTCAACATTTACGCCTTTTGGCAACCCTTTGACAGCAACCGTTTCCCTAGCTGGAAAATCTCCGGTCAAATAGGATGCATAGATTTCGTTCACTTGTGCAAACAATGACATATCCGTTAGAAAAATCGTGGTCTT
>CANGBH010000116.1 GCA_947451935.1 Chitinophagaceae bacterium | reverse complement strand
GTTTCAAGAAAATAATGCCAAAAGCATCAATCACATGATGAAGGAAAAAATAAAAAAACGTGCTTCTGACTATTTCGAGCAATATCGTTCGATTAGGCACCATCTTCATGCCCATCCAGAATTGAGCTATGTTGAATACAACACGTCTTCCTTCATTCAAAAGCATCTAGAGAAACTAGGTATCCCTTTTACTGTCATGGCGAATACAGGAGTAATCGGGATTATACAAGGCAAGCCTTCTGAACGTGTGATTGCATTACGAGCAGACATGGATGCGCTACCCATTCAAGAAGAAAATATCCAATCCTATACATCGACTGTCAAAGGAGTTATGCATGCGTGTGGACATGACGTACACACTACATGCCTTCTTGGTGCAGCTCAAATATTGAATGAGCTAAAAGATGAATGGCACGGGACCATCAAGCTCATCTTTCAACCAGGAGAGGAAAAAAACCCAGGTGGTGCTAGTTTATTAATCAAAGAAGGTGTACTTGAAAATCCTGCACCTCAGGCAATTTTCGGATTACATGTGCATCCATCACTTGAAATTGGTAAGCTAAGTTTTCGAGCTGGCAAAGTGATGGCAAGTGCTGATGAGTTATATATCACTATAAAAGGAAAAGGTGGACATGCTGCCTCGCCTCATCTTACAACAGACACAATACTGACTGCGTCAATGATAACTGTTGCTTTACAACAGGTAGTGAGTCGCAATAATAATCCCTTCTCTCCCTCCGTGCTTTCCATATGCTCAATTCAAGGTGGGCATACTACCAATGTAATTCCAGCAGAAGTAAAATTGATGGGAACCTTTAGAGCTATGGATGAAGAGTGGAGATTGAAGGCACATCAAAGAATTAAAAACATAGTTCAACATGTTGCCGAATCACAAGGTGCAGACGTTGATTTGAAAATTGATATTGGCTACCCTTGCGTGTATAATGATCCCAATTTAAATAATGCAACAAGATCAATCGGTATTGATTTTGTTGGAAGTGACCTTGTAGAAGAAACGGAACTTAGAATGGGAGCAGAAGACTTTGGTTATTACTCTCAACAAATTCCAGGATGTTTTTTTAGGCTTGGAACTGGAAATAAATCAAAAGGAATCGGATCGGGTGTACATACCCCAACTTTTGATATTGATGAAAATGCCATAGAAATCGGCATTGGCATAATGGCATATATAGGTGCATCAGCATTGAACAAGTAATGACGAGGCTGCTTGCCTAAGCACTATTTATTTTACTGATTGCTCTCAAATAAAAAGCATGCAAAAAAAATTAAGAAAAGAACAAGCCCTTGAATATCATTCAAAGGGAAGACCCGGAAAAATTGAAGTCGTTCCAACAAAAGAAGCAAAGACACAACGAGATTTATCTCTAGCCTATTCACCAGGTGTTGCTGAGCCCTGTATGGAAATCTTCAACAACCCTGAAAATGTCTATAAATACACGGCTAAGGGAAATCTAGTTGCTGTAATTAGCAACGGCACTGCAGTGCTTGGCCTTGGCGATATAGGGCCCGAAGCTGGCAAACCAGTCATGGAGGGTAAGGGAGTACTTTTCAAAATTTTCGCAGACATCGATGTTTTTGATATTGAAATTGACGAAAAAGATCCCGTAAAATTTGTTGAAATTGTCAAAGCATTACAACCAACATTTGGAGGAATAAACTTAGAAGATATAAAGGCCCCTGAATGTTTTTATATCGAACAAAAGCTCAAGGAGCAAATGAAAATTCCTGTGATGCATGACGACCAACACGGCACGGCTATTATCAGCGCTGCCGCGTTATTGAATGCACTAGAATTACAAGAGAAAAAAATTGATGAAATAGTAATACTCGTTAATGGTGCAGGTGCTGCTGCGATGGCGTGCATTGAATTGTATGAAGCCTTGGGAGCTAAGCGAGAGAATGTTTGGATGTTTGATTCCAAAGGATTGATTAACAAAGAAAGAACCGACCTAGATGAACGAAAAATAAGATTTGCAGTTGAAAGACCGAAAATATCACTTGACGATGCATTTAAAGATGCGGATGTTTTCATTGGATTAAGTAAAGGCAATGTTGTTAGCAAAGAGATGGTGAAAAAGATGGCACCTCGTGCTATAGTATTTGCTATGGCGAATCCAGACCCAGAAATAACATGGGAAGAGGCCACATCGGTAAGAGAAGATATCATTATGGCTACAGGAAGATCTGACTATCCCAATCAAGTGAACAATGTGCTTGGCTTCCCGTATATATTTCGTGGTGCATTGGATGTAAGAGCAACAACCATAAACGAGGCCATGAAATTGGCTGCAGTAAAGGCATTGGCAGAACTCACAAAGACTCCAGTTCCAGAAATCGTAACGATGGCATATAATGAAACGAATATTTCATTTGGTCCAAGCTATATCATTCCAAAACCACTTGACCCAAGACTTATCAGCGCGATATCCCCGGCAGTGGCTAAAGCAGCTATGGAAAGTGGTGTTGCTCAAAAGCCTATTCTAGATTTTGATGCATACACCATTGAACTCAATAAGCGACTTGGCATCGACAACCAATTGGTAAGGGCGTTGGGCAGCAAGGCGCGTAAAAATCCGAAACGTGTCGTTTTTGCTGATGCGGAAAATATAAAAGTATTGAAGGCAGCACAAATTGCCGCTGATGAGGGGTTTGCCATTCCAATCTTATTGGGTGATGAAAAAATCATCAAAGACCTTGCTGAACAGAATGGCGTCTATATTGATGATCTAACCATCATCAATCCGAAGAGTGATGACATGAAAGAAAAGAGACAAGCCTACGGAGAAATTTACTTTGAAAAAAGGCAACGTAGAGGAGTAAATAAATATGAAGTAAATAAAAAAATGAAAGACCGAAATCATTTTGGCTGCATGATGGTTGAAACAGGCGATGCTGATGCCATGATTTCAGGATTAAGTAGAAACTATCCAGATACAATTCGTCCTGCCATCCAGATAATTGGTACAGAAGATGGAGTGAGTAAAATTGCTGGGATGTATATTATGCTAACGAAAAAGGGACCACTCTTCCTTGCCGATACTACAGTTAATTTCAATCCTACTTCAGAGGAATTAGCAGATATCACCTTGCTTGTAGCAAAGCAAGTTAAAGCATTGGGCATAACACCTCGAATTGCCATGCTTAGCTATTCGAACTTTGGAAGTAGTGAAACTCCAGAGGCCATTACTGTAAGAAACGCAAGATCAATAGTTAAAAAAAGAAATCCCTCTTTAATAGTGGATGGAGAAATACAAGGCATTGTCGCATTCAATAAAGATATTCTTCGAGACAACTACCCGTTTTCTGAATTGGTTAATAATGGAGATGTTAACACATTGATATTCCCCAACTTAAGTGCCGGAAATATTGCCTACAATTTGTTGCAGGAAGTAGGCGAAGCTGATGCAATTGGGCCAATATTACTTGGACTTAAAAAGCCTGTCCATGTCTTACAACTGGGCTCATCCGTTAGAAGTATTTTGAATATGGTGATGATTGCTGTAATTGACGCGCAATCAAAAATACAGAAAGGCATAAAAAGCTAGGTCATGTTAAAAAGGAGAAAGTTTTACTAATTTCACATACAATAAGTCTAAGATGAACATCTTTACGAGGTTAGGGGAATTTTTACTCATGCTAAAAGGCATGTTTACAAAACCAGAAAATTGGAGAATTTACTGGAAAGAACTCATGCATCAGTGTGTCGAATTAGGAATTGGCTCTCTTGGAATAGTTTCAATTATTTCATTATTTATCGGTGCAGTATCTACTCTCCAAACATCCTATCAATTCGTTTCTCCCATCATTTCAAAATCAGTCATTGCACAAATTGTACGAGACAGTGTAATACTTGAATTTGCTCCAACGATTACCAGTATTGTGTTGGCTGGAGTTGTGGGTAGTAAAGTGTCAAGTGAATTAGGAAATATGCGTGTGAGCGAGCAAATTGATGCATTAGAAATAATGGGTATCAACACTAAAGCATATTTAATACTTCCTAAAATTTTAGCTGCCTTAATCATGATACCACTTCTCGTTATTATTGCGATGGTATTAGGAATTTGGGGAGGAAGATTGATTGGAGATATTACCAATATTTTACCCCATGAAATTTATGACAAAGGGTTGTTTGAATCATTTGTTCCGTACAACGTAACTTTTGCATTAACGAAGGCTTACACTTTTGCTTTCATCATAACTGCCATTCCAGCCTATTATGGCTATAATGTAAAAGGTGGTGCGCTTGAGATTGGAAGAGCAAGTACTACCGCGGTGGTGACCAGTTGTATCATGATTTTATTGGCAGATTATATTTTAGCAGCTGTGCTACTTTAAAAGACTAAGATGATTTCAATAAAAGATATTCAAAAAGGGTTTTCAGGAAAATCAGTAATCGAAGGAGTGTCATCAGAATTCGAAACGGGTAAGTGTAACCTCATTATTGGATCAAGTGGAAGTGGTAAAACTGTTTTGATGAAATGCTTAGTTGGACTGATTACACCAGACTCAGGTGAGATTGCATATGACGGAGAGAATTTCTCTATCATGAGCAATGATCAAAAGAAAATCATGCGCAGAAAAATAGGCATGCTATTTCAAGGGTCTGCCTTATTTGATAGCATGACGGTGGAAAAGAATATTTTTTTTCCTTTAGACATGTTTAGCAATGCAACAAAAGCTGAAAAACAAAAAAGAGTAGACGAAGTATTGGACAGAGTAAATCTTAATGGTGCTAATAAAAAATTTCCTGC
>CANGBH010000115.1 GCA_947451935.1 Chitinophagaceae bacterium | reverse complement strand
TCGTGAAACCTACGATATCCCTTCCAGTGTTGGAGTGTATACAAAAGAGGATATGAAAACCATGCCGCGCAGAGGTGTTGTGTATGCGTTGTCTCCATCCCATAAAGACATCAATACCATTTGGGCTGGCACAGACGATGGGCTAGTACATATAACTATGGATGGTGGAAAGCATTGGAAGAATATTACGCCACCGGAATTGAGTTCATGGAGTAAAGTATCTCAAATTGATGCGAGTCATTTTGATAATGTTACGGCATACATCGCGGTGAATCGTATTCGTTGCGATGATCAGGCTCCGTATATCTATAAAACAACCGATGCAGGAAAGACATGGAAAAAAATTGTAACAGGATTACCGAATGAGCCCATCAATACCGTACGTGAAGATGCCGTGAAAAAAGGGTTGCTGTTTGCAGGTTCTGAAAATGCTGTTTACGTATCCTTTGATGCAGGTGAGCATTGGCAGTCATTGCGCATGAATATGCCTGCTACGTCTATTCGTGATTTGGTTATTAAGGATGATGATATTGTGGTGGGAACACATGGTAGAAGTTTTTGGATACTTGATAATATCAGTCCATTGCGACAAGTTCAAGCAGCTACAAGTGTCCATGATGTCGTTTTCTTCAAGCCACAAAAAGCGGTTCGTGTGCGTTGGAACATGAATAACGATACTCCATTGCCTCCGGAAGAACCAGCTGGACAAAACCCTCCTGATGGTGCTGCCATTGATATTGTATTAAAAGAAGATGCGAAGACACCAGTTGTGTTGGAAATACTAGATCAAGCAGGAAAAGCTATTCGCCGATTTTCGAGCACCGATACATTGTACACTATACCGCCTGTTAATATTCCATTGTATTGGATTCGTCCACAGCAGTTGTTGTCATCAAAAGCCGGCGCACAGCGTTTTTTATGGGACATGCGTTATGCGCCATTGAATGAACCACCTGCGTATCCTATTTCTGCTGTGGTGCATAACACTGCACCAGAGTTCAATACGCCTTGGGTGATGCCGGGCATGTATAAAGTACGATTGAGTGTAAATGGTCAGCAGTATGAGCAACCCCTTCAAGTGGTGATGGACCCAAGGGTAAAAACGTCGCTTAAAGATTTACAGCGTCAGCATAATCTTTCGATGATATGTTATGAAGGCAAGAAAAAAACAATGGGCAAACAACCTGAATTATACGGTGTCTATAATGCTTTGCTTAGCATACTAACCCAAACCGATATGCCACCAACTACACAGGTTGAAAAGGCGGTGGGGGAGCTGCGTTGAGAGCTGTGTGCTTCGCACCGCTGAGCGCTTTGCGCTGGACGCTTTACGCTGGGTGCTTCGCACCGCTTGGCGCTTGGCGCTGTGGGTGCTTCGCACCGCTTGGCGCTTGGCGCTGTGGGTGCTTCGCACCGCTTGGCGCTTGGCGCTGTGGGTGCTTCGCACCGCTTGGCGCTGGACGCTTTACGCTAGTTGATTATAATTAGCCACTAGTATTAGCGCTAAGCGATCAGCGTCCAGCGTTTCCAGCGTTAAGCGGTGCGAAGCACCCAGCGCCAAGCGGTCAAAGCCCTCGGCGTCAATTCTTAATCAACCTGCTGTTCTCCCCACTAATCATATACTTATAATACCGTCGATCTTCTTCGGAGCGGATGCGTTCGATGAGGTCGATGGAGAGGTTGTATTTTATTTTGAATTTGTGGTTGATTCTGTTGATGGTTTCAGTTCTGATCTTTTTTTGAATTTCCAGTGTTTTTCGGTTAAGGCCTAGTGAGGTATTGATGTCTTCTACGGAGAAGTGATTTCCGCGTGCGGACTGCTCTATCATTTTTATGATGAGTTCTAATTCCAATGGATTAAAGTCGATGCCGTTATCTTCTTTTTTCAAGACTGGCGTGGAGGGGTCACTATTGATTGACGTTGTTTTTTGTTTTCTTTTTTTCAAGAAGAAAATCGATCCACCTATGAGCAGAAGGCATAACCCACCAATGTAGAAGTATGTTTTTTTCTTTTCATCTTCGAAGGGTTCATAGAGTGGATAAGGCTCTTTCACAAAGTCCTTCATCGAAATCGGGAAGGAGTATAGTTTGTAGGTGGTGTCGTTGGGTTTTGTGAAGTAAATTCTATTATTGAGTGCAAATGTATTTGAAGCATCCATCTTGATTGATGAACCAAGTAATAAATCGCCCTTTTCCTGATTAACTAATCGATAAACTTCATTTTTATCATAGCTTATTAAATATTGATGTTGTGATTTAAAGTTTACAAGTGTACCATTTAAGAAAGGCACATTGATAAAATTTGAAGAATAATTGTCTGAAAAATATGCTTTTAATTGTTTAGAAAGGATTCCTAACTCAGAGTTCTCTTTTTTAATAACATTTAGTTTTGTTATTATGAATTTGTTTTGGATTAAATCTGAACCGGGATCTGTAAAAGGTGTTTGCAAATAATATACTGTTTCTTTACTCGTATCTATAAAGAACAGGATATTGGATGCAGCTATTTTTTTATTCAATTTTTTTATTTCCCATTCTTTGTATACTTCACTAAAGTATCTCAATTGACCATTCCGTTCCCAAAATCCAAAACCTCCCAGAGAGTACAATGTGTCACTAAAGGAAAAAAATATAGCACTAGAATTATAGCCATAAAAGTGTGTCAAATCAATACGCTGGAAAAATATTCCTTTTTCAGTTAGTCTAGTAGCCTTATATACCCTACCTGTTCCATCAACTAAAATAAATAGTCCTTTGTTTGACTTTAGGATAATTTGAGTATAATCATGAAGGTGTTTGTCATCTATTTGGATTAGCGGATTTTTGTTATTGCGATTTGTAATTGAAGTTATTGGTTCTTTTAATTTGTATAAAAATTCGAGTAGCTGATTATCTTTTATGAAAATATCTTGTCCTTTTATATTGTGTACCGAGAAAGAAAAAAGCAGTAAAAAAATCAGACGCATAATTTGAAGTTCCTATATTTTACAATTAATTATAACTCTTCATAAATAATTTAAAACACCCTATATGTAATTATTAAATAACTTAATGTATAATATGTTGTATTTAAATATTTTATATTATTAAATTAAACTTTTCAGCGTAACGTATTTTGTATACTAGTTGGGCACATATTCGTGAGTTAAGTAGGTTATTAATCTCAAATTCACTTAAAATTAATAGTATGCACCGTCCCAACATCATCGTTCTATGTATTAGCTTGACTCTATTGTGTTCAGTATTTTCTTGCCAGAAAGAGCCAGTAGATTATTCAAAAGACATTAATGATCTTAAGGCTTTAGTAACTGAATTGCAACATCGATCAGATTCATTGGCTACAGCACTTGGTAATACAAACACAAACTTAAGTAACCTGAGTAAGTCTGTAGACTCTATCAAGTTGAAACTTACCGGTATTCAAACACAGATTGATGCCCTTACATTGTCTTTAACCACTGCCAATGCAAATATTGCTGCTATAAATGCCCAGCTTATTCTGCTTAATCAGCAATATGCTTCGTTATTGGAACAATTAAATGCCATATTGGCTCAATTGAATGCAGCACCACCTACATTATCCGATGGATTGGTTGCCTATTATCCTTTCACAGGTAATGCAGGCGATAGCAGTGGGAATGGGAATCATGGAACAGCTTATGATGTTATTTTAACAATTGATAGATTTGGAAATTCTAATCAAGCTTATAGTTTTTTAGGTAACACAAATAGTTATATTCAAACAAGTAAATCTGGGCCATCAGGAATTGGATTTTCTGTTTCATATTGGTATAAATCACATAATTCAATTTTAAATCCTGGAGATGCGGTAATGGAATGGGGAGGTCCTGAATGGGGTACTTATTTTGGGGTACTGAATAATTGGTGGTCTTCAGAAACCATAAATCCATGTAATGGACCCGGTATTACTATAGGTGGAAGTGGATATACTCCAGAAACAAATGCGGTGCCTGATTCGACTAAATGGCATAATGTAGTAATAATTTTCCCTCAAACAATGACCGACTTGACTTCATCGAAAATTTATTTAGATGGTATATTACTTCTTGGCTCTTGCTCTTTTGCAAATTATGGGGCGCCTACTCCAAATATATCAAATGTTAATCCAATTAGATTTGGAAAAGGATGGCAATTGGATTGGGTGTTTTACACAGGGCAGTTAGACGATATAAGGATGTATAATCGAGAACTCAAAGAGTCTGAAATTACTTATTTGGCTAGTCATTGATGAATCGCTTGACGCCAGGTGCTTCGCACCGCTGGACGCCAGGTGCTTCGCACCGCTGGACGCTAGGTGCTTCGCACCGCTGAGCGCTTTGCGCTGGTAACGCTTGACGCTGATCGCTTAGCGCTAATACTAGTGGCTAATTATAATCAACTAGCGTAAAGCGTCCAGCGTTAAGCGGTGCGAAGCACCCACAGCGTCCAGAACCTCATCCAACTCCCTCACCATATCATCTGCATTTTTTTTAGAGAATACGATAGGGGGTTTTATTTTCAAGACATTGTATAACGGTCCGTCGGTGCTGAGTAGAAATCCTCTTTCTTTCATTGCTTCAACAATATGATCTATTTCTGGAACAGCAGGTTCTTTGGTTACTCTATCACGCACGAGTTCTGCACCTATGAATAAACCATGCCCACGCACGTCGCCAATGATGTCATGTTTTTTCATTAACTCGCGTAAGCCATTCATCAAATGATTTCCAACTTCTAGTGCATGTGCTTGCAACGCTTCATCATGGATAACATCCAATACCGCTATGCC
>CANGBH010000114.1 GCA_947451935.1 Chitinophagaceae bacterium | reverse complement strand
TTTATATTACACCACTGAAGTATCGTATTACCTTTTGTTGATGCACCATAAATATGAACGCGTTTACCTTCTTGTTTCAACTTAACTAACAAATCATGAAGTTCATTCCTTACTTTTTCAATTCTATATTGGAATGCTACATAAGGCTTATCTGTATCTAATTCTAAATCGAATTCCTTTTGCCTTACATCATTCATCAATTTATGATCCTCTTTGTTATAATACAGGCCGCTTTCCTTGTGCGTAGCATAACAACGTATACTACCTCCGTTGATATCATTGAATGAAATTTTAAAAATTTTCATCCCAGCCATTGCAGTAATTTTCTCTAAAACAGCTAAGCTGTAAAATTCAAGGTGTTCATGACAAATCGTATCATAACTATCGAGTTCTAACATATGAGGCATATAGCTCATTTCAAAAACCCAAATTCCTTCTGGGGATAAGATACTTTTTATGCTCTTCACAAAATCAACTGGACTCTCCAAATCATAAAACATGGCTATTGAAGTAACAATATCCATTTTGCGATCACCAATGGCATTAGACAATTCAGCTGAAGGGAATATATCCTGAACAACTGTCGCATTTTTAACTTCCTGAGCAACATCACTAGGATCACAACCGAACCTTATGAAATTCGTTGGATAAAAATTCAATAATGTTCCATCATTACAACCAATATCCAACACATTGGCTTTTTCCTTTTTAAGCAAACTACTTACACTGTTTACAATTTCTCCTAGGTGATTCCTCATGGTTGCATTTGTACCACTGCGGTACCAATAAGCAGCATAAAGAATTTCCGGAGGCACACTATGTTCCATCTGCAAGAGTCCACATGCATTTTCATCCTCTTGAGGATTACACCGAACTAAAGAACAATTTATTTTCCGTTGAGATGGCATTTCCTTTCCAGGCTTCACAAAAGAGCCTTGTAAAAACTGAGGACCCAAATCAATTACAGGTGTTAAGGATGAAGAACCACAAACCCTACACGTTGTCCGCTTTCTAATATGCATAATATTAATTTATTATTAACGTAAAATCATTGATGCAAAAACAGCATTAATCGCATCAATACATTTATTTCTTTCAAGATTCAAAATCGCTAATTTCTTAACTACACTATCTTTTTCTTCCAATGGAACAGCTTCGAATTCATAGACCTTCTCTTGCTCATGCCAAAGCGTACAGTTGACATCAGCGAGTTGATAAAAAATTTCTCCTAAATTCCCTATAATCTCTCTTACCTCATTTCCTTCCTGCTTAAACACCTTATTGCTTGCAAAGGATAATTTATTTGGGGGAATTTTACCAGCAATGGCATCAGCTATGTAGAGATCAATTTCTTCTTGCAAATCATTAGCCTGAATGGACAAACTATCTAATCTGGCTTGATCATCAGAATGATACTGCTTCAATTTTACAATTGTAAGTTTATCACACAACATGCCTAAAGTCTCTGCCATTTATCGAGGGTTTATATAACTACTAAAATAATACATTTAGCTGTCTTTGAGCCACTTACTTATCCAAAAGATTAATCAAAATCCAATGCCTAGGGCAACGCTTTATTCAAAAACAAGTCCATTGCTTTTTTATGCTCATTGGATAATAAGTATGAAATATTATGACTAAAATAATACGCCACATCATATTCCGAAAAATACGCCTGAGTTGCTATTTCTTGAAGATGCGCAAGGCCCTCTTGATTCGCTTGATTAAAGGAGTGCAAAAAACCTTGATTTATCTGCTTCATCGATACCCATACCGCAAAAACAAAAGGCAATCCAGTCATTGCTTTCCAACCCAGTCCCAAATCATAAATATGACTAAACTTAGTCCTACTTTTCAGGGCTCTGTCTCCTATCACTAAACCCGCAACATTGCCTTTTATCAGCTCGATATAAGACTCGTCCTGCGCCTCTATGAATTTAACGGGCTTCTTCCAATGATGCTCAAATAAGAATTTACAGAGCATTACGGAAGTCCTCGATTGGTAATCTAACACAACCGTATCAAACTCTTCCATAGGAACTTCACTGAACACACAAACGGAAGCCACCTCCCCCTCGGTTCCAATGCAATAATCTGAGACAATATGATACTCATCGAGGTCCAGCAAGGCAGCTACTGGAATCAATCCAATATCAATTTGGTCATTCTTTAATGATTTCACCAAGTTAGAGGGATAGTCCAGAATTAACTCAATTTGATCCTTTATCGCCCCATTTTCAAGCCCATACAGCAATGGCTTGGTATTTAAATAACTTACTGCCCCTATCCTAATTTTCCGTTCCAATGATATTGATGTAATTTTGACCGCAAGTTACACCAATTCAAAAACAAATGGACCTCAATACACTTACCGCAATTTCCCCTATCGATGGCCGATATAGAGCCCAACTTGAAAACCTAGCTCCCTATTTTTCGGAATTTGGACTGATTCAATATCGATTAAGGATTGAAGTTGAATATTTCATTGCCCTTTCCCAAAAAAAAATATTTACACTCAGTACTTCCAATGCTAATAAACTAAGGGCAGTATATCAGCATTTCACTCCTGAAACAGCCTTGAAAATAAAGGAGATTGAAAAAACGACCAACCACGATGTAAAAGCACTTGAATATTTTTTAAAAGAACAACTAGACAACCTTAATCTAGAATCACTAAAAGAATATATCCATTTCGGATTAACCTCTCAAGATGTAAACAATACAGCCGTTCCGCTGCTATGGAAGGAAGCCCTTGAGCAAGAATACTACCCAGCCATATCTAACTTGGTTATCGAATTAAGAAAATTGGCTACTACTTGGAAGAATATTCCTTTGCTAGCTAGAACTCATGGCCAGCCAGCATCTCCTACTAACCTAGGTAAGGAAATTATGGTTTTTGTAGAACGTATAGAAGACCAACTTAATTTATTGAATCAAGTTCCATATTCCTGCAAATTTGGTGGAGCTACTGGAAATTTCAACGCCCATGCTGTTTCATTTCCTGCTATTGATTGGATAAAATTTGCTAACGCATTTTGCTCATCAAAACTCGGACTACAACGTCAACAGTTTACCACCCAAATAGAACATTACGATTTTCTTGCTGCACACTTTGATGGGATCAAACGTATCAATACCATATTGACTGATTTTTCAAGGGATGTGTGGACATATATTTCGATGGATTATTTCAAGCAGAAAACAAAAGCAGGTGAAGTCGGTTCTTCAGCGATGCCACACAAAGTCAATCCAATTGATTTTGAAAATGCAGAAGGAAACCTTGGTTTAGCCAATGCATTGTTTGAACACCTATCTATCAAACTTCCAATTTCAAGGCTCCAACGAGACCTGACCGATTCAACGGTATTGAGAAATATTGGTATCCCAATTGCTCATACCATACTAGCATTAAAATCCATATCAAAAGGAATTGGAAAACTTGTATTAAATGAAGATGCTATAAAAGCAGATCTAGATAAAAACTGGGCCGTTGTAGCAGAAGCAATCCAAACCATCTTACGAAGAGAAAAATACCCGAAACCTTATGAAGCATTAAAAGACCTGACAAGGGGTAAGTCTTCTATCAATAAAGAAAGCATTCATCAATTTATTGATACATTAAACGTTAGCGCAAAAATCAAAAAAGAATTGAAAAAGATTACTCCGTTTAATTATACCGGGGTGGTGCAGAGATTCTAGACATGAGACATTAGACGTTAGACGTTAGATGCTAGACGTGAGAGGTTAGACGTGAGGTGTGAGAAATTTTTAAACATCAATCTATGGGAACAAATTCCAACATCTAATTCCTATCAGCTAACTCCTCACGTCTAACAACTCATTTATGAATTTCCGAACTAAAGTGAAACTGAATATCAGGATTATTAGCAATTTCAGTATTTAAAAACCAATCACTTTGGGCGAGGTAAACGATATGACCATCTTTATCAATAACGGTATTACCTGTTTTGAAGCGCGTAAATTCCTCTAGCTTAGATTTATTTTCTGATGTCAACCAACATGCCTTATAAAAGGGCAATGAATTGAATTGTACAGAAGCTCCGTATTCTTGAAGTAATCTGTACTGTATCACCTCAAACTGAAGATCTCCAACACATCCAATAATTTTTCGATTACCATTATGCTGGGTGAAAAGCTGAGCAACTCCTTCATCGGTAAGTTGATTCAATCCTTTCTCCAACTGCTTTGTCTTCATCGGATCTTTATTGATAACCTCTTTAAAGATCTCAGGAGAGAAACTAGGAATACCCGTAAAATAGAAATTCTCGCCTTCTGTAAGGGTATCCCCAATTTTAAAATTTCCTGTATCAAACAACCCTACAACATCCCCCGCATAGGCTTCTTCAATAACATCTTTATCACGAGCTAAGAAGCTATATGGATTGCTAAATCGCACATCTTTATTTAATCGAACATGGTGGTAAAATTTATTGCGTTCAAACTTGCCAGAACACACACGTAAGAATGCGATGCGATCTCTATGCTTAGGATCTAGGTTAGCATGTATCTTAAATATAAAACCACAAAACTTATCTTGCATCACATCAACTCTACGCTCAGTAGTATCTCTGCTCTGAGGAGTAGGTGAAATTCTGATGAATGTATCCAACAATTCCTTTACACCAAAGTTATTGATAGCACTACCAAAGAAAACCGGTGCTTTCTGACCTTTCAGGTAAGGTTCGTTATCAAAACGACCATATACACCATCGATTAATTCTGCATCCTCTCTCAATTGATTGGCATCTTTTTCTCCCACCAAATTATCGAGCGCTGGATC
>CANGBH010000113.1 GCA_947451935.1 Chitinophagaceae bacterium | reverse complement strand
GTAACAGATGGGTTTTGGCATGCAGATGATGACATAGCTGACCCATCGGTGATGAATACATTCTTTGCATCATGCATTTGGTTCCATTTGTTGAGTACTGAAGTTTTAGGATCATTACCCATGCGTGCTGTTCCCATTTCATGGATACAGAATCCTGGGGCAGGCATGCTGTCGTATGTTTTTACATTTTTAATACCAGCTGCTTCGAGCATTTCTGCAGCACTGTTTTTCATATCGACGCGCATTTTCATTTCATTTTCTTTGAATTCGCAATCGATATCCAGTGTTGGTAGTCCCCACTTATCTTTTTTGTCTTTATTTAGGGTTGCTTTATTTTCATAATATGGAAGGTGTTCGCCCCATGAGCCCCAGCCCATTGACCAATTGCCTGGTTCGGTTACACTTTCTTTCAATTCAACTCCGATTTCATCTGATGATGCGCGATTTCTTGATGCGCCACCTTGGTAACCGAATCCACGAACGTAGCCTGCTGAAGAGCCACCATCGAGGTTTCGGAAGCGTGGAACATAGATACCGTTTGGCCTGCGTCCGAAGGTATATTTATCTTGAAATCCATCATAATCACCATATGCGCCAACACCGTAGTGGTGATCCATTAGGTTATGTCCCACTTGCTCACTGCTATTACCAAATCCATTCGGGAAGACATCTGAAACCGAGTTCAATAAAATTTGGGTAGTGCCTAAGGTTGAGGCATTGAGGAATACGATTTTAGCAAAATATTCTTCTGTTTTGTTGGTTTCAGCATCGAGGATGCGTACACCTTTTGCGCGACCCGTTTCTTTATCGTATAACACTTCAGTTGTGATGGCGTTTGGTCTCAATGTGAGGTTACCAGTTGCAGCAGCAGCGGGGAGTGTAGCTGAATTTGAGCTGAAGTACCCGCCAAATGGGCATCCTTGGTGGCATTTATTTCTAAACTGGCAAGGGCCTCTAGATCCTATTTTGGCAGTATGATTTGCAGAACGACCAATAATCATTGGTCTACCCATTTTAGTTTTTAGGTTTTGGGCAACCATTTGTTCAAGGCAGTTCATTTCCATAGCTGGGAGGAATTCACCATCAGGTAGATGAGAGAGACCGTCTTTTGAACCGCTTATTCCTGCAAATTTTTCTACATAGCTATACCAAGGGGCAATGTCTTTGTATCGTATTGGCCAATCGGTACCATGACCATCTTTTGCATTGGCTTCAAAGTCGAGGTCGCTCCAACGATAGCATTGGCGGCCCCACATGAGGGATCGGCCTCCCACGTGATTCCCACGAATCCAGTCGAATGGTTTTACCTGTGTATATGGGTTTTCGACGTCGTTCACGAAGAACTTTTTAGAAACTTCATCGAAGGCATAGCATTTGCTTTGGATGGGCGAGTTCTTTTTATCTTCTTGTGTTTTATTGTTGTGGTGTTCTAGTTCCCAGGGATCTTTTTCAGTTCCGGCATAGTCTTTTATATGTTCTACATTTCTGCCTCGTTCAAGGAGTAAGGTTTTTAGTCCGTGTTCAGTAAGTTCTTTAGCTGCCCAGCCGCCGGAGATGCCCGAGCCTACTACAATAGCGTCGAAATGATTTGAAGATGGCATGTTGAATCGATTTAAATATTATGTTAGAATCAAAGTGTATACAATATACAAAGAGTTTTATCAAAATACTGAGGGGTGCAAACTAATTAATGCTGTTTTTCAGATGAATTTGATGGGGCTACTTTACTTAGGGTAGATTGCTCATTAATTTTGTCATTTGCCCCTCTTCAATTATATTTGCAGTCCTCTGGTGCGGTAGCTCAGTCGGTAGAGCAATGGACTGAAAATCCATGTGTCGCCGGTTCGATCCCGGCCCACACCACAGAAGCCCTGGCAATGATGCCGGGGTTTTTTGTTTTTATGAAGGTGAATATCATTTGAGAAATTTGTGTCGCCTGTTCCCTGCCTGCCGGCAGGCAGGGATCCCGGCCCACACCACGACAAAAGCCTGATATTCAAGAATAACATTGATTATCAGGCTTTTTTAATTGCAAACAAATGCAAATACATGCATATAAATGCAGTTTTGCCGAGCATTTACCGAGCACGAATTTAGGCCTGTTTTTCTGCTCAAAACTGCTGTTTTCTGCTTCATTTAGCATCGCTGAAAAAGTTGTAAATGATTAAATTTTACACACTTAAACAGCAAAATTATGTACACAGTCCAAAAAGGAGCCAGCGAAATTTATTTCAATTTTATGCTAAAAGCGAGCACAACTTACCACAATGGCGAATCTCCCATTGTTTTCAGGGTCATTTACAGAAAAGAACGGAAAGACGTATTCACCGGCTACTCAACTTAAAATTTTGGTGTTAACGCGTATTGATTTATATAAGTCTTTAATAAAATGAATTAGCTTAGTAGCATATATGACTACACTGGTATTTTAAACTATAAACTAACTATTTCATGCTAGCATAAAACTTTTTTAGAGTCACTAAGAAGTCTGGTATTTCTTCAATTTTAGATTCTGTCCAAAATTCAATTTGTTCTCCTCCTCCAGTTTCGTCGCCCAAAGGACCGAAGTCAAGTATATGCATAGTAATTCTTGCAACTTTTTCTTTGATCAGAAATGAAAAGAACAGTTCTTTTGATTTGAATACGTATTCTTTTGATTTATTTTTATATGTTACTTTAAGATTAGGTATGATATCTCTTTCAATATATGTGAATGGATTTCTAATTTCCATCATTTGTATAGAGATCTTCTTAAATACATGATGATGGAGGAGGATTGATTATACTAAGTGCTATTTTAAATTATATATCAATCCTCAAATACCTTATGGAGTAAATAAGTAAACTTGTATTTTATAAATCATAAACCAAGTTAAAATATGAATTCATTTAAACTTAATTGCCAAAAATCCGACCAAACATTTGACTGTCTTAGTCATGATAGTGAGTTTACCTTGGTAAAAGTTGTTATAGAGCCTTCTTTTAAATATTCTACAAGTGATCTGCAAAAATTGCTTACAGGTTTTTATTTTCAATTAGGAGAGGTTTATTCTGTAAATAATGAAATAATTAAATCAAGATTGAGGCCGCTTGAACTTTCAAAAGAAATAAATCTGACACACAATTCTATTCATTTTAATCAGACTATATTAAATGAAGAATTTTATATTGATGGTATAAAGACATTTTACAATCAATTAAATGTAAAATTGATTAATCGCTATGACACATTTGGTGATTTGAATGTTGAAGTGTTTTATGACAGTCATGATATTTTACGGTTTATTTAATTATCCATAAATCAAATTATATATCTGATAAAATAATCTGGGGAATTTTAATTAACCATATCCCATTACTTCATACTGAAGTTCAAGCACTATTAAGTAAGTAACAAAAAATAATATATTTATATTACTTTTCATTTGATGAAAAATGATGTATTTTTATACTGTTCATTTATAGCCGAGCATCATCCGAGAACGATCATTTTCAGTGAGATCTTTATAAGACAGAAAGCATCAATTTATTTGCAAATTTTTTTGCTGAAACCCTTATCATTAAAGCGTTTAAGCGAGTAATCAATTTTGATTATCATTCAACTTTTATAGTGGCCAAGTGTACGCCCCACACCACAGAAGCCCTGGTGAAATGCTGGGGTTTTTTGTTTTTATGCAGGTGAATATTAGTTGGGATATACTTAAAAGCTAAAGAGGATACTATAAACTTGATTAGCAGAAATAATTTGTTAATACCTGAATTAGTAGGCAATCAACATTAGTCTTTATAAAATAAACTTACTAGAGAGGTATTGACTAATTATTTTAGTTATTTATTTTTATTCCATTCAACCGTTACAATGACTTCATTTTTTCTTGCAATAAGTTGGTAAGGTGGGTTGTAGCCTAGATATCTAAAATGTCCGATTGTTTTTATTCCTTTTTCGTCTAATGATTTTTCAAGTTGGTCTGCGTATTTTTTTATAGAAGCATCATTTGCAAATCCACCAAATGAAATTGCCGCAACATGCTCTCCTTCACTTTTATGTAACTTCACGTTTGAATCATTAGGACGGGGTAGCGTTTTGATATCATACACAGAGGGCATCACAAAGCTCATAGATGAACCTTCTTTACTTATATCCATATGTACAGGTGATGTCATAGCAATTTTTGCAGATGTTGAATTATTACCAAATATGTAGCCAGCTATTTTACGAAAGCCAGAACTACCAAGTTCTTTGTATGATTTTGCGGATGATTCAATGGTGGCATAAGTAGCTGGAGGATAGTATCTGATTTCAAAGTTATTTTCCTTTTTAATGACCTCATATTGCTGCTTTTCAATTTTGCTTGTTGATATCGCCATAAAAGATTGGAATGCAATAATGATGAGTAAAATGGCTAAAAAGGCTATTGACATCTTTTTCATGTTAATATATTATTTTATAACGTCCCACTCATTATTTATGTTCAAATTATCCGTTTTTTATTAAATCAACTATTATTTAGTACGTTTTAAAGACCCGGTATATTCTTCATCTGTTTCTATTTATCAAGAATTTTCATCACCGCTTTGTTTTTTCAACTACAAGCTTCCCGCAGGGTATTAGCTTAGTTTCAAGTCCTTTGCCATTGATGATTTTATAAAAAAGATCTTCTCCCTTTACATTGAATGCAGTTCGTGTAGGTCCATCAATATGATGAAAAAGTATAGCTGTGTAGAAAAGTGATTCTTTTTTAGGGGCTATCGTTATTTGTCGCATGGTGGATTTATTAAATCTCTTGTCTAAAAAAGGTTTAAAATCTGTTATACCATAGTCAAGC
>CANGBH010000112.1 GCA_947451935.1 Chitinophagaceae bacterium | reverse complement strand
GGTGCCATTGAACAAGATGCTGATATGGTTATGTTTCTTTACCGTCCTGACTATTATGATATCACCACAAACGATATGGGAGAGGATACCAAAGGAGATGTTTATGTGAAAATCGCTAAGCATCGTAACGGTTCTCTTGAGAATATTAAGTTAAAAGCGAAGTTGCATATCCAGAAATTTATTGAGAGCGAAAACATTGACTCTTTTCAGGGAGGAGGTGCTCCACAAGCAGGAAGTTGGAGACCAGTTAGCGAAACAGATGGCGCGAAATTGTTTATTCAAAAAGGGAGCCGGATGAATGACGATCCAGATGTTGATGACAACACTCCATTCTGATTATCTTGATGATATAATTTAACATGGTTGAGTCTCCTTACTTCTATTTCCCATCATTAGCTAATGCCACTGGACCTGCTATATTAGACGATGTCACCCGTCATCATGTAGTAACTGTATTGCGTATGCAGCCAAATCAAAAAATCATGTTGATGGATGGGGTGGGGAATGTCGCAGAAGGAATCATTCAAGAGGCATCAAAAAAAACACTTTCTGTTTTACTTGGTGACAAAATAGCTTATCCAAATTCAACACCTAGAGTTACTATAGCCATCTCAGTCTTAAAAAATGCTAACCGTTTTGAATGGATGTTGGAAAAGATTACAGAGGTTGGAGTGTCTGAAATTATTCCATTGATTTCGGAGAGAACAGAGCGAACTCATTTTCGTGAAGATCGATTGCGGCAAATTATAGTAAGTGCCTCAATTCAATCAAAACAATGCTGGATGCCTATTTTACATCATCCTCAAAAACTAACTGATGTTATTCATGAAACTAAATCAGTGAATAAATATATAGCGCACTGTATCGATGGTCAAAAAAGTACTCTTAAAAAGCAAGAGCAAGATGCCATTATTTTGATAGGTCCTGAAGGAGATTTTACACTGCCTGAAATAGATTTTGCTTTAGCACAGGGCTTTACGCCAGTTTCCTTAGGCGAGTCAAGGCTTAGGACTGAAACTGCTGGTGTGGCTGCAGCGGTATTAATGAAATTGTAGTGGTATAATTTTTATTCTGGAAGTTTAGGCTCGTGAAGCTCCACCACTTTAGCATTTCTTCTTTTTCTCATCCACATATTTAGCATTTCCACACCAAAGGAAAATGCCATAGCAAAATAGATATATCCTTTTTCAATGTGGCTTCCATGTATTGGTTGTAGTCCTTCAAAAAACAAACTGAACCCAACCATCAATAGAAACGCAAGGGCAAGCATTTTCAGCGTTGGGTGTTTGTGTATGAATGTCGAAATTTTTTCAGAAAAGAAGAACATAATAATCATGGCAATCACAACAGCACAAATCATGATTTCTACATGCTTTGCCATACCAACTGCGGTAATAATGCTGTCGAATGAAAAAATCATATCGACTAATACTATCTGAGTCATGATGTTTGCAAATGAAGCCTTCTTTTTTTTATTGCCAAGGTTGAATTCTTCATCACCCTCTAATTTTTCATGAATTTCTTTCACTGTTTTGTACAATAAAAATAGACCACCAGTTAATAAAATTAAGTTGCGAAGTGTAAATCCAATATGTTTTTCAGCAATATCTAAACCAACTATTTCAGTATTTCCATTGGTAACAAGCCAACCTAGTCCAAGTAATAATATAGTTCTAACTGCAATGCCTAATACCATCCATATTTTCCTTGATAGTAATTTTTTGTCATCGGGTAGTCTGCCCATTAATATCGATACAAAAATGACGTTGTCTATTCCTAGCACTATTTCAAGTAATGCTAGCGTGATTAAACTTATCAATGAATCAATGGTAAATATGTAACTCATATAAATTAATGAAGTAGCGTTTCGCAAATTTGTTTTACTATTCCAGGTCCTTGATAAATGAATCCGGTCCACACTTGCACAAGTGAAGCACCCATTTCAATTTTATCTTTTGCGTCTTTTCCTGTGAAAACACCACCACTCGCTATAATAGGAATAGCAGATTGGGTATTTGTCAGGATTGATTTTAGTATGTTATCTGATTGATTTTTCAATGGCAACCCACTTAACCCGCCCATGCCAATAGCTTCAGCTTGAATGGCAGATTGAGTAGATAGATTTTCTCTGGAAATGGTTGTATTGCTTGATACAATTCCATCTAATTTGGTTTCGGTAGCAATTTCTGCAATATCTTTTAATTGCTCCTCTGTAAGGTCTGGCGCAATTTTAAGGAGTAGTGGCTTTGGTATTTCTCGGGCGTGGTTATTTTTTTGTATGATGCCTAATATTTTCAATAATGCATCTTTATCTTGTAGTGCTCTTAGACCAGGTGTATTTGGTGAGCTAACATTTACAACAAAATAATCAACCACATCAAATAGTTCGTTAAAGCAAATTTCATAATCTTTCCATGCCTCTTCATTTGGAGTAATTTTATTTTTTCCGATATTTCCACCAATAATCATTCGCTGTTCATCGGGCTTATTTTTATTTCTTTCTTTCCATTGATGTAAACGCTTTTTTATAAGAGCTACTCCATCATTATTAAAGCCCATTCTATTGATAAGTGCCTTGTCCTGTGGAAGTCTAAATAACCTTGGCTTCTCATTTCCAACTTGAGGAATTGGTGTTACTGTTCCAATTTCAACGAAGCCAAACCCCAATGTTTCTAACTCTTTTAGGTAAGCTGCATTTTTATCGAATCCTGCACCTAATCCAATTGGATTTTTGAATGTCAGCCCCAAAACAACTTTCGATAAGCTTGGGTTTTTTATGGAAAAATATTTTTCAATAAGCCAACTCAGCAGCGGTATCTTACATGCCAATTTGAGCATGTTCATGGAGAAATAATGTGCTTTCTCGGCGTCAAGTAAGAAAAGTGTATTTCTAAGTATGGAGTACATTCTTGCGCGAAGATAAAGCCTGTTCATTTAACCTATCACCTTTTGTGTTTTAAGTTTGTCAACAGCGATTTGATCAGTTATTCCTTGTAGATTTGTATACCTCCTAAAATTTAATATTATGCAAGAAGCATACATTGTTGCCGGACTTCGTACTGCTGTTGGAAAAGCAAAGCGCGGTGGTTTTCGATTTACTCGACCAGACGATTTAGCCATCGAGGTAATCGATCAGCTCATGAAGACAATTCCTGAATTAGACAAGAAGCGCATTGATGATGTTATTGTTGGAAATGCAGTTCCAGAAGCTGAGCAAGGGCTTCAAGTTGGAAGAATCATTGCAGCAAGGGCATTGGGTCATCAAGCACCTGGAATTACAATTAATCGGTATTGTGCTTCGGGGATTGAATCTATCGCTATTGCAACCGCGAAGATTAGAGCAGGTATGGCGGATTGTATCATTGCTGGTGGAACAGAGAGCATGAGTTTTGTGCCAGCCTCTGGTTGGAAAACGGTTCCATCATTTACTATCGCCTCAAGTGAGCCAGATTATTATTTAAATATGGGCTTAACTGCAGAAGCCGTTGCCCACGACTATAATGTGAGTAGAGAAGATCAAGACTTATTTTCACTTGGCTCACACCAAAAAGCATTAAACGCCATTCAGCAAGGTTTTTTCAAAGAAGGCATTATCCCCATTACAGTGAATGAGGTCTATTTAGATGAAAAAGGGAAAAAACAAACGCGCTCATATGTAGTTGATACAGACGAAGGCGTTCGAGCTGATACCAGTCTGGAAAGTTTAGCAAAACTTAAGCCAGCGTTTGCCATAAATGGTACTGTTACTGCAGGTAATGCTTCTCAAACCAGCGATGGTGCAGCGTTTGTGATTGTGATGAGTGAGTCTATGGTGAAAGAACTAGGGGTCAAACCGATCGGAAGATTAGTGCACTGCGCTGTGGCTGGAGTTAATCCACGAATTATGGGAATTGGACCCGTAGAAGCCATTCCAAAGGTGTTGAAACTCGCCTCGATGAGTTTGGCTGAGATCGATTTAATTGAATTGAATGAGGCTTTTGCTGCTCAAGCCCTAGCTGTAATAAGGCAATTATCGCTTGATCCTAATAAAGTAAATATCAATGGTGGCGCAATCGCACTTGGTCATCCACTTGGTTGCACCGGCGCTAAATTAACCATTCAGCTCTTGGGCGATCTAAAGCGATTGACTAAGCGGTATGGTATGGTGTCTGCTTGTGTTGGTGGTGGACAAGGGGTTGCAGGGATTATTGAGCGTTTCTAAATATTTGCAATGATGTTGCAAATATTTAATTTTTATGTAGCTTTGTTTAAGAATGCGCTACATGAAAACCCTATTCCTCTTTTTATTTATTGCATTTAATTCAACTGCTATTTATAGTCAATGTATACTTTCCATTCGTGGGAAAGTAAAGGACGTAGACGCCAAAGCCATGCTTGAAGGCGCCACCGTTTTATTGATTGAAACAAAACACAGTTTTGTTACAGATAAAGAGGGAAAGTTTATTATTTCCGGACTTTGTCCAGGTGATTATACCATTCGAATAAGCCACGCTGACTGTCAGTCGCAAGATGTTCATTTTCATTTGAAAGAGGATGTCTTCACAGATATTAACTTACCCCATGCAGAAAATATACTCAAAGAGGTAGTAGTGGTTGGCGGAGCAACAATAAGGGCTGAAGGCATTTCAGCTGAGCTTCGTGGTAGGGATTTAGCCTCAACACGTGGATTAACCCTAGGGGAGTCATTGCAAAAGATCAACGGTGTTACCGTATTGCAAACGGGCAATAATATTTACAAGCCAATCATTCAGGGCTTGCACAGTAGTCGGGTTTTGATTCTTAATAATGGCATTAGGCAAGAAGGTCAGCAATGGGGAAGTGAGCATGCCCCTGAGATCGATCCCTACATTGCAAATAGACTTACTGTGATTAAAGGCGCTGCCTCGATTCGATATGGAGGTGATGCGATTGGTGGAGTAATTTTAGTAGAGC